>JAZDGI010000001.1:0-5528 GCA_043807085.1 bacterium
AGGACAGAAGAAAGCAGTGGGATGGGGATTGATTGTGGCCATTATCGCCGGAATCGCAGTATTCGCATACGTTGCAGGAACCGCCGGCGTGTTTCAGCGGCCGGAACCCGGACTAGTCTCCGGAACGGAAAAACTCCAACTGGTAGCTGGGACTGAAAAACTCCAACTAGTAGAAGGAGCTCCGGGCGCTTCCGGAGTGGCAGCTGCCGCTCCAGCCAGCATAGCAGGGGTGAAAATTGTTAATCATCCCTCTTCTCCGGAGATAAAGTTCTCCTATATTCCCAGTAGCAAGCCGGATCGGGTTGGTTATATGTACCAAAACAAAACCAACGAACCGATCACGGTAAGGGTAATAGAAGAACAGATTAAGGCTGGAGGCGATATCCGTATGTCTTCTCCCCCGCTAACTTTAGCCCCTAAGGAAACAGTTGAAACTGATTGGCAAATCGAATACGGGACAACCAACATCTCAATATGGGTTGAGGCGGCCAAGTAGCCAACGCCCCATTTTTCGCAGCCAGCGGAGAATGGGGAATTATTTTTTTATAGGAATGATTTTCAAAGAAGATACGTTTTCGCCCACAGGATTATCAATACCTAGATTGCGATCATCGCTGGTAATAACTTCGCATTTATTTTGGAAATTAGTATCTTGAAAGAGCAAGGCCATATAGCTCCCTTTTATTTTTATAGATAGGACATGGTTATTGACCGGAGTATTATCCTCGTAATAATTGTTATTAAAGTTTTCGTACTTCCTAGGGCTCGGGCTATACGGGAAAAAATAGAATATCTTTTTCTCCTCGCTGTTTTTGACAAGAGTTTCCCGATAGTCTTGCTCCTTGTAAAGAGTCACGCCTCCTTCAGAATCGCCTGCTCCCTGCAAAAAGACTGTTATTGACGAAACCGCTCCGCTAGCAGGACTGCCGGTCAGATATTCTTTGCAGGTTCCGGTAAAATTCTTTTTTTCATGCAAAACCGCTCCGTATTGGCCAACGTCATACTGGCAGGTTGATTTTCCAGAAGGATTATCCGGATTGTTCTGCTCCCAAAAAAATCCCCCGGGCTTTTTCAGACAATCTTCCCGGGAAATCGCATCGTCGTAGGTAAAAGAATTTTTAATAATAATTCTGTATACCTTGCCTTCCAAATTTTTGTCTATTTGAGCGGAAGAAGAATTATAAACCACGCAGGTGTCTTTTGCGCCGTCTTGCTTGCAGAGATATACCCCAGGATACCGATATTCCATTTCAATTGATTGAGCAGACAAAGGAATCTCGCAAATGCCGCCATTATTTTTGCACTCTGGCAACAAAATTTTAGTTGAGCTGTAGCTCGGCCCGGAATAAGCATAAGCGTTCAAATAGGCGGATGAAGTATTCAGCCTATAGCGGGTGGGAACAAAGCCAGCTTCAAAACTTGCCTGGCTGCTGGTAAAAGTTTTTTGAATTGTTTTAACGCTGCCGTCAGCCGCCGCCGCGTCTTCATATAAGGTGACGCCGAAATTAGCCCCTTTCAATTCGGGATCAATCAATATCAGCTGGGGGTTGATAGCGGCCAAAAGAAGGTAGGCTCCGAAGATAACCACCGCTCCGACAACGCCGTCTAAAATTCTCGCTCGGGCGTCGGATAAAGACGCTGGATTTTGAGCTGAAGTAACAAGCTTTACCCCGGCGAAGAAAATCACTCCGCCGACAATAGCGCCAGAGATTATCAGGGCAAACTTAAAAAGACTTTTAACATATTCCGGCAAAAGAGGCAAAGCTCCCTGCGCCCAATCTTGTCCGGGCAGTCTGACTTCTACTTCTCTGGCAAAAACAAAACTGGCGGCAAATAAAAGCAATGTTCCGAACGAAGCCGCAAAAAAAAGTTTTTTGGAAACCATATTAATTTATTTTACTACTGCTTTTCTCTGGCAGCAATAGAAGCTGTTTTCCGTGGGGTTTTCCACCCAACCCCGGACCTGAACTTCCTGCCAGGAGAAAAATCCCTTTTCTATTATTTTTTTGTCATCAAGAAAATCCTGCCATTCCTGCTGTGAGATACTGCAAAGAGGATCTTGGATATTTTGCTTTATTGATTGGAGGTCTTTGTATATTTCGCCTTTTATTTTAGTATCATCAGCTTTAAATTCTATGGCTTTTGCCAGCAAATCTTTCAGCCGGGGGATAATATTGTCATTTATGTCTATCTGGCTGCTCTTGATTACTGCTGAGCGACTGGCAAAAAGAGAGACTCTGTCTCGTATGTCTTTCTGGGGAGCTGGATTTTTAATTGTGCCCGGGGTGTCAGCGCAAGAATAAACCGGAGAATACCAGCTGCAGCCTTTTTTCGTATCATCGCGCTGGGCGGATGCCGGCGGCTTGCCGATAACGCAGCATTTATCAATTTCAGTCCGGCAGCGCTTGACTGAAACAGAATTTCCTTCGCTGTCAGTAATAGTTTCGTACCAGCACACCAAATAAGGCTCTTCCCATGGATAGCAATTGTTATTGCAGTTGTAGCTGGTTATTTCATCAATCAAAAGCTTTAAGTCTTCAACGTTTAAAATCGCCATTGCGTTTTGGGTTATAGCGTTGGTTTGCTGATACAGGAGCTGGAGCTCGGTTAAAACTTTCCGCCCCAAATTATCAGTGTCGTCAAAAAGTTTTCCCGCAATAACTTCTTTGCAAACAGCCCCAGTCTCTTCAAAAACCTCCTCTTCTCCCGGCCAAATTATTTCCTTTAGCAGATCAGCCGGAGGAGCCCCTAAAACCAAGCCGCCGGCATCCTGCTCCACGCAGTAAAAAGTGGAGGTGTCTTGGCTCGGCCGGGCATTGGGCCACGGGACAACTTCAATTTCTTTTTGTCCGGCATCCCTAAGAGTTTTCCGATAACGGTCAAAGTCATAATAATTCAGCAAAATATGACCCTTGTTGCCGCCCTGGTTCTGGCAGTTATAAATAGCGTCGCGGGCATTCGTCCATTCGCCCAAAATCGCTTGAAAATCTTTGAGCTCGTAATCCAATCCTTTCTGCCAAGACAAAAGACCCAATTCGTAATCAGCTGATTCGCCTTTCAAAAGAATGTCCAAGCCCGGCTGGTCGTCCGGGAAATATAAGTCTTTCATCCCTTCGCTTATTTCGGTTTTCTCGCCGGCCCCGCTGTAAATCAAAACGAAAATTTCTTTTCTCTTTTGGTTAATCTGGCGGCTCAATTCTTCCACAGCCGGTTTTTGATTCTGGCACACGTCGCCGTTCTTGCAAAAGCCGGTCTTTTCCGGCCTTTTCCCTGTTACCGGACAGGGAACTTTGGCAAGGTCAAAAGAGCAGGAGTTTCCTTGGTCAACGCTGGTTAGTTTGCAATCGCAAGCATCGCTTATTTTCTTTAGATTTTCTCCTAAAATTTTCAGCTGGTCGTTCAGGATGTTTAGCTCTTTCGCTTTGCTGTTTATATTTTTGTAAAGGCTTTGCAGCCGCAAAAGACGGGTTTCGGCAAAAATTCCCTCTTTGATTTTTTCTTTGTCCTTTTCTTCGCTAACCATTTTTTCAATCAAATAGCCCAAGGGAATCTCCTGCGCTTTTAAAGCTGGCTCTTCTTTCGCTTGATCCTGGGGCAGAGTGAAAATATTTTTTGTCAAAGCCGGAAAATCCAAAAAAGTAAGCTGGGGGTTGACAGTGGTCAAAATCAAATAAGAGCCGAAGAGAATCAAAAAGCCCAAGGCCGCGTTGCCGATTCTTTTTTTCGCTTCGGCTTTAGCCACAACGGAAT
Organism: bacterium; assembly: GCA_043807085.1. Lineage (GTDB taxonomy): Bacteria > Patescibacteriota > Minisyncoccia > Minisyncoccales > JAZDGI01 > JAZDGI01. The sequence goes on from JAZDGI010000001.1 coordinate 3,751, forward strand.
CTGCCGAAAAAAAATAGCGCAGGCCGGCGTAAATCAAAATGCCGAAGATAACTATGCCCGAAATAGCGATGGAAAAGTTAAAAGCGTATTTGACGTACTGGGACAGGCCGACGCTGGTCGTTTCCGGCTTTTGGCCGCCGATTTCCGGATAATCTATCTCCAGCTCTCTTTGAGCGAAAGCAAAACCATTCAGGGAAAGGAAAAAAACAACGAGAAAGGCGATCAAAAATATTTTCTTGCGATTCAGCACGTAATTATTAGATTGATTAGGTTAATTATTATATTATCCTATCAAACTTTTTACTTTTCCCCAACTTGCTGTTTCTCCTCTTTTTTATTTGTGGTATATTAAAATAATATGTTAGCTGTTTTTTCTTCCGCTCTCGCGCTGTTTGTCGGATACGCCCTTTTCTTAGTTGCCACGGTAACAAGTTTTTTGACTGGACTGGCCTCCCAAATTCTCCAGTGGGTTATTTCCGACGGCTTTATTTCTCTTTCTTACACTAACGCCGGCTTGTCCCAGGGAGCTACAAATTTCAATCAATTCGTAAGCGTGGGCTGGGAGCTTACCCGCGGGTTAACAAATATTATTTTTGTCATTGCCCTGGTAGCTATTGGCCTGATGACGGCCTTAGGCGCCGGAGGAGAAGCTTTCAAGGCTAAAAAAGCCCTGCCGCTTTTAGTGGTTATCGCTCTCTTAATTAATTTTACTCCGATAATTTTGGGCCTGATTATTGACGCCTCAAACATTCTGATGAGTTTTTTCCTGCAGGGCGTTGGCGGCTTTGATTTCTTCGCCAAACTAATGTCAAACTCATGGGAAGAAGTTAAAACCGCCACCAACAAATTTTTTGACCCGGTGGCGGCTCCGGCTCTCGTTATCAATATGGCGGTCAGAATTTTTGTCGGACTGGCAGCCTCCCTTGTCTTTCTTGTTTTTGCCGCACTCTTTGCGGTGCGTTATATCGCCCTGTGGGTTTTAGTTATCTTATCCCCCTTGGCTTTTGCTTTTTATATTTTGCCCCAAACAAGAAAATACTGGTCCCAATGGTGGGAACAATTTCTGCAGTGGAGCTTTATTGGGATCACAGGCGCGTTTTTTCTTTATCTTTCAAGCAAAATGATTGAAATGATGGGCCCTGTCGGCGATTCGGGAGCGACGAGGTTCTGGCGAACAACTGAAACATCAGCCCTTACCGGCGACTGGAGCGGACTGATGACAACTGTTCTCCCCTGGGGAATTATTATCATTTTTATGATTATTGGATTAATGATGTCTTTCCAGACCGGCGCTATGGGCGCCAGCCAAATAGTGGGCTTTACCCAGAAGCACGGGAAGAATTTGGGCAGGTTTATGGGCGGAATAGCCAGAAGAACGCCCGGGCTTGACAAGGGCGGCTGGGCAGAAAAATTGGAGAAAAAAGGAAAAGCGGGAAAACTTTTGGCTGGCACAATGCGGGCAACCGGCTTTACCGGCGGCTTTCAGCAGGCCGAAAAGACTGCAAGAGAAAGAATGGAAAAAATTCCGGCTTTGGGCAGAATGGTCGGCGGACCCGGCGCTTTTGCTTCGGGACTTGACGCAGACAGAAAAATGGCTGGAAAAAGACTTGAGACAATGACGCCTGATGAAATTCGCAACGTTATGAGAATGCCGTCAGTAACTAGAGGAGATAAGTTGAGGCAGGCCAGAGGATTTGAACTTTTGGTTGAAAAAGGCTGGCAAAAAGAAGAAGATAAAAAATATCTCAAAAATGCTGTTGCTTCCGGCGTCCACACCG
>JAZDGI010000002.1:0-2124 GCA_043807085.1 bacterium
AAGAGCGCCAGAACAAAAAAGATTCTGTTTCTTAGATCTTTGATTGTGAAAATTTGGAATATTTTTTGGAACATATCGCTTTATTTTACGGTTCCGCCCGCTTTCTCAATTTTAACACGCGCCGATTTTGACAGTAAGACATTATGAAAAGCCAATTTCTTCGAAATTTCGCCCTCGCCTAAAATTTTTATTTTGGAAATGGCGCTTTCTTTGCCGGTAATTAATTTCTTTTTTAACAAAGTTACCGGATTGACTATTTCTCCGTTCTTGAAGTTTTTTTCCAAGTCTCTCAAATTCAAAACTATCGGTTTTTTAAACAGACTCTTAAAAGAATGTTTCGCCCTGCCGCGTTGTTTTGGAAATTTAGTAACTAAATCACGGATAGCCGGGCGGATTTTGGCGCCGGCTCGGGATTTTTGCCCCTTGGTTCCACGACCCGAATAACCGCCTCTTTTCCCTCCGCGGGCAACGCGTTTCTTTTTCTTTGATTTATGAGTTGGTTTTATATTATGCAGTTGCATGTTTTAGTTTTTTTAGCGCTTCTATGGCCGCGCGCGCGTTGTTTAATTTATTGGTTGTCGTTCCCAAAATTTTTGAAGTTATATTAATAATCCCGGCCAGGCCCACGACCGTTCTAACCGGGCCGCCGGCAACGATTCCTTTTCCCTCGCTGGCCGGCTTGAGCAAAACAACGGCGCTGGAGAATTTTCCGATAACATCATACGGAATTGTATTATTTTTTATCGGAACCGAAATTAAATTTTTTCTGGCGTTCCGGGTAGCTTTTTCTATCGCTTCCGAAGTATCAGCTCCCTTATCGATGCCTACGCCGACCCGCCCTTTGTGGTCACCTATAACAACGGTAGCCCTAAAACGAAACCTTTTTCCGCCGGCCACAACCCGCGTTACTCTTCTGATATCCAAAACTTTCTGATCAAAATCAGATTTTTCTCTTTTCGGCCCTCTTTTTCCGCCAAAGGCGGATCCGCCTCTGGCGGAGAATTTGTTTATTCCTTTATCCATGTTAAAAAATTAATCCCCCCTCTCTCGCGCCCTTGGCTAATTCTAAAATTTTGCCGTGAAATTTATAGCCGCCCCGGTCAAACACTACTTTTTTTATCTTTTTATCTACAGCTTTTTTCGCCAAAGATCCCCCGAGATTGTAAGCCGATTTGATTCCCTTGTCCAAAACGGAAGACGCGGCAAGCGTCTTGCTATTTTCATCGTCGATAAGCTGGGCGTAAATATATCTGTTTGATTTAAAAACCGAAAGCCGCGGCCTTTTGGAGGTTCCGAAAATTTTCGCTCTTATCCTTTTATGTCTTGCTATTCTTTTTGTATTTTTATTTCTTGTAGCCATTGAATTAAAATTAAGAGGTTGTACCGGCAACTTTTTTGCCTGCTTTGCGCCGGATAACTTCGCCCGCGTAGCGTATCCCCTTGCCTTTATACGGTTCCGGTTTTTTCAGCGCTCTGATATTCGCGGCGGCTTGTCCGACCATTTCCAATGAAATACCGCTGACCGTGATAGTGTTTTTTTCAACACTGATTTTTATGCCTTCCGGCGATTTGAAAATAACCGGATGAGAAAATCCCAAACTTAAAACTAAGTCATCGCCCTGAATTTGCGCTTTGAAACCAACTCCTTCAATTTCGAGTTTCTTTTCAAAACCCTTCTCCACGCCGATAACCATATTAGCTATAATCGCCCGTGTCGTTCCCCAAAGAGCGGGGACTTTTTTCGATTTGCCGATAGGTAAAACTAAAAGTTGTTTTTCGTTGAGTTTCACTTCGATTTCTCTCGGAACTTTAAAAGACAGTTCGCCTTTGGGGCCTGTAATTTTGACCATCGGGGTATCAATGGCTATTGTTACGCCTTGCGGAATTTCTATTGGTTTTTTGCCGATTTTACTCATAAATTTATTTTTACCAGATTTCAAATAATATTTCCCCGCCCAAACGAGCCTTGCGCGCTTCTTTGCCGGTCATCAAACCTTTCGGTGTTGAAACGATGGAAACGCCATAGCCATTTTTAACCTGTTTTAATTCGGGAGCTTTGGCATAAATGCGCCGACCGGGCTTGCTTATCCTTTTAATTTCTTGAATGGCCGCGGGACGCTTTAA
>JAZDGI010000003.1:0-18538 GCA_043807085.1 bacterium
AAAAAACACTGCAAATTGCTTTTTGGCGATGGAGCGATGAAATAAACATTATTGCTCGCATAGACCCAAACTATTATCAAAATTACTTCCAAGAATTAAAAGCCAGCAGAAAAAAGCTAAAAACAGTTAGGTTAGAAACAGTGGCTTCTTTAATTGACTACGGCACAGTCCCGACAAGCCCAGACGCCCCGTCAGAGTTCGGGACACCCTATTTGACTGGTAAAAATATACAACCGGACGAGTTGGTATTGGATAAACTTAATTACCTTTACACCGCCACAACAAAAGGGATACAAGATAAAGTTATTAAATCTGGCGATGTTGTTATTACCCAGATGGGCACAGTTGGTAATGCCGCCGTTATGGGTAAGGAACAAAGCGGTTGGTTTTTCGGTTCTTTCCTTATCCGAATTAGACCAAATCAAGATATTTCTCCAGAATGGTTAGCTTTAGTTATCAATTCAGATTTTGGTAAGCAACAAATCCAGCAAGCGATGACGACAGCTACTGTTAGGACTAATACCGACCTACCGACCGTAAAGGGGTTAGAGATACCCGTGATTTATAAAAAGAAAGAAAAAGAAATAGTAGATTTATTTATTCAATCAAGAACTAAAAAGGCATTGAGCAAACAAAAACTCCAAGAAGCCAAAGATTTCGTTGAAAACTTGATTAAAAATCAAAAAAATAAAAGATAAGATATGGTGAGTAGCAAGGTGTGCTAAAATAAATTTATGGCTTATATTTTTGCTTGGATTTCATTAGTTTTAGTTTCTTTATCGCTAATTTTTCTAAATAGGTGGGTTAAACGAGAGACCCAAGTTTATGCACTTATAGGATTAATAATCATTGAAATCTCTCTGATTGTCGTTTTAGCTACACTTAAACAATAGTGAGTAGCAGTGTGGGGTAAAAATTACTATACTGAAGTTGAGAGTAATAGATTGAATTACTTACCATTTTCCATTGCTATTACCTCCCATTAAGCCCGCAAGGGCTTTTTGGCTTAAGACGATACAAATTACCTCAAGAAGTATAGTGAGTAGCGGGGTAGGGTAGCTAATTTAATTGATTTTTGCTACTTCCAATGATAAACTTGGCATAAAGAACCGAGTAGTGGCGGTTTCAAAACAGGTTCTAACATCGTCCACTACTCCCCGCCAGAAATTTTCTGACGAAAATTTCAGTAGTTAGTAATTAGTACTTAGGAGATATATTGGAGATCCGATCTCCAACTTTGCCGATAAAAATATGCCAAAACTAATTGATAGAAAATTTGTCTATCCAAAAATGGGGTTTCACGAGAGTGTCGTGCCGCAGGTTTTTGATGGAAAGATAAGCACTTGGAGATTAAGAGATCATAAATTAAAGAAGGGCGATGCAGTGGCTTTTGAGAACAGTCAGACAGAAGAAATTTTCTGATTCGGAAAAATAACAAAAGTCATTAAAACAACTGTGGGCGAGATAGACTTAAAAGATAAAACTCACTACAAAACCTATAGAAACAGACAGGAACTTATAAAAGCCTTCAAGCGTCATAATCCTGCCTACACAGTTAACAATGATACGTCAGTTTTTGCCTACACCTATAAATTTATAAAAATAAAATTATAATGAAAATTAGTCATTCGTTGGCCAGGACGGACGAACAGCTTATTGCCGATTATTTCTCCGGAGACAGAGCTTCGCTGGAAGTTTTAATTCGCAGTTATCTTAAACCGATTTACAGCTTTGTTTTCAGACGTGTCGGCGACAGCCAGGAAGCCGAAGATATTACGCAGGAAGTTTTTGTGCGGACATGGAAGCATCTCAAAAAATTTGACAAGCAAAAAAAATTCAGAGCCTGGCTTTTTTCCATCGCTAAAAACGCTTCCATTGATTTTCTGAAGAAGAAAAAAAATACGTCAGCTGGCGTCAGCGAAAAAATTATTGACCAATCTCCCGGACCCGGCGAGATTTTCGCTCAAAAAGATATAGCCTTAAGGCTGGTTTCGGCCATAGAGAAACTTTCTTTAGAATGTCGGGAGATTTTTTATCTCCGCTATCGCAACGATTTTACTTTCAGCGAGATTGCCGAGTTTCTCGGCGAACCGCCAAACACTATTAGGTCTCGCTACCGCCGCGCGCTGCCTGTTCTTAAAAAACTGCTGACAAAGTAAAGGGATGCACCAAAACGCATCCCTTTGTCGTATTAGTAGATAGAAACATGAACAGGCGCAAAAGTTGCGAAAAAACGTTCTCCCGCTTGAAATCTCTGGAACCGCCAGTCGGACTTTTTGATCGGATTATCCTAGCGATTAAGCGAGAACAGGACTTGCGCCAGACAAAAAAATTAGCCTTTGGCTTTTTAGTCCTTTTGGCTATATCGCTTTTCGCTGCGCCTTTTTCATGGAGAATGCTTTCAGTCCAAACAGCCGAGTCAGGCGTTTTATATTTTACTTCTGTCGCTTGGGGTAATTTCGGCGCTTTTTTGTCTTTGTGGCCGGATTCTTTGCTGGCCGTTGCCGAATCTCTGCCGATTACAGGCATAACGCTTTTTACCGTCAATATGATCGCCTCCGTATTCACGCTTCGGCTGTTTCTTCACAGAAAAAGATTATTAATCAGCTATTTTACGCGCGGCCGGTTAACTCCCAGCATTATATGATAATTTACAGGGACATCAAAAAGTTTTTTGAAAATTCAGACCGCCTTAAAATGGTCATTATCGGCTTGGTTGGTTTTGCAATCATTGTCTTAATTTTTGGCTTAGGCGTTAAAGTCGGCGCTCTTAAAGCCGGCTATTCTTATCGCTGGGCGGAAAACTATCATAAAAACTTTGCCGGGCCGGCCAACGGATTTATGAATGATTTACGCCAGTTTCCGGCTGAAGATTTTATTAGCGGCCATGGCGCTTTCGGAGAAATTATTGAAATTACCCAGAACAGCTTTGTTATTAAAGGCTGCGAGAACGTTGAAAAGATAATTATTATTGGGCAGAATACCGCCATAACCAGAGGCAAAGAAACGATTAAGGACGGATTAAAAATCAGCGATCGCGTAGTTGTTATCGGCTCTCCCAACGAAAAAGGGCAGATTGAGGCTAAATTTATACGGGTTTTTGGCAAAGACGCTGTTCCCGGCTTTCCGTATCGTCCTCTGCCAACTTCATTATTTTAATTGAGCAATTGAGTATATGAATCTAAAAATATTCACAAGGTTTTTGCGGCGTAAGTTTGTCGCAGGCATAATTATAGCGCTTGTTGCCATCGGGAGTTATTTTGCCTGGCGGCTGGCCAATAGCGGGCAAGCCGATCTCTATACTTTTGCCGCGGCAGAAAGAAGCACGCTTATTTCTTCGGTTTCCAGCTCCGGTCAAGTTGTTGTTTTGAATCAGATTGATATCAAACCGAAATTTTCAGGAACGTTGACAGCTTTTTACGCTGGCAAAGATCAGGAAGTCAAAGAAGGCCAGATTTTGGCGGTGTTAGATTCTAAGAACGCCCAGCGAACGGTTGACGACGCTGAAATTGCTTTGGCCGACGCTAAGGAAAAATTGGAAGAACTCCGGTCCCTGCCCGACGCTCAATCTGCAGCCAACTCCGAGAATAGTTTGGCTCAAGCCGAGCGCGATTTTAAAAAAGCGAAAGAAAGCTATGAAAATGTTGAAACAGATTCCGAAAAATCTTTGTCCGCGGCCTATCGGGACGGATACAACGCCGTGGCCGCCGCCTTTATTAAAATATCTGGCTATATGGAAGATTTAAAAGAGGTGCTGGGAACAGATCAAAGCGCCCAGCAGTATATTTCCAGCTACAAAATGGTGCTAAACGACGATGATTCTCCGTTTGTTCAAAAACTGCTGGAAGATTTTTATCGGGCTGACGATCCTTTCAATAAAAATTACGCGTTTTTTATAACCGTTTTTCAAAACGATGGCCGCGATACCGTTTATCGGCTGATGGGAGATACCCTTAAAACAACCAAAGCAATTTCCGCGGCCTTAGACAGCGCGCGCCATATGTACGACGCCGTCATTCTCAACAAAAGTTATAAGCAGTTTAATATCGCCTCTCAAATTGACAAAATGAAGCCTAAGATAGAAAGCGACGCTTCCGCTGTTTCTTCTGTTTTAAATTCCCTTCAGCAGGCTAAAGACAGCATTGATAGCGCTATAAAAAATAATCCCGACAAGATTAAAGACGCTGAAATGTCTTTTAAGCTGGCGCAAGCAAAACTTGACGATGAAAAATTGGCTTTTGACGAGCTGATGGCCGGCGCCGATCCCAAAGACATAAAATCCCAAGAAAATATTGTCGGTCAGAAAGAAGACGCTCTTTCTAGCGCCAAGGAGCAGCTGGCGAGCTGTTATATCCGCGCCCCATTTTCGGGAACCATAGCTTCGGTTGGCAGCGACAAAATCAAAATAGGCGACAATGTTTCGTCCAGCAACGTTCTGGCGACTCTTATCACCAAACAAAAGATAGTTGAGATGTCTCTTAATGAGATTGACGCGGCAAAGGTTAAAACAGGGCAAAAAGCAACTTTAACTTTTGACGCCATTCCGGATGTCAGTCTTTCAGGCCGCGTTTCGGAAGTAGACGCGCTAGGCCAAGCTTCCCAGGGAGTGGTGAGCTATGAAATAAAAATTGCCTTTGATATTGATATGGATCAGATAAAACCCGGGATGAGCGCTGCGGCTGACATTATCGTTGAAGCTAAGACAGACGTTTTGATTCTGCCCAACAGCGCCGTTAAATCGCAGGGAAATTCTTATTATGTTGAGTTAGTGGAATCGGGCGGAGGAAACAGCCAGCAATTATTAGCCAATGTTTCGGGCCAGCTCCTCGCCGCTCCAGCTAAAACACAGCCAGTGGAAATTGGAATGTCTAACGATTTTTACACTGAAATTATTTCCGGACTCAACGAAGGAGATATCGTTGTCGCTTCTAAAGCCAGTCAGACAAAAACGACTCAGACTCAAACCCAGACTCAATCTCAAGGATTTCAAATGTTTAACGTGGGCGGAGGCGGCCAAATGAGAAATTTACGGGGCAACTAGAATGATAGAAATCAAAGATATCGCAAAAGCTTATCGGCTGGGCAATGTTGAAACTAGAGCCCTGAAAGCCGTTTCTTTTTCTATTAACGACGGGGAATTCGTCGCGATCACAGGGCCTTCGGGTTCGGGCAAATCAACTCTTATGCATATTATCGGCTGTCTTGATACTCCGACAAGCGGACAGTATCTGCTCAACGGCAAGGACGTTTCCAAACTTTCCGACAATGATTTGGCTGATATTCGGATGCGAAAAATCGGTTTTGTCTTTCAATCTTTCAATCTCCTGCCGAGAGCCACTGTGCTTCGCAACGTTATGCTTCCGCTTGTTTACGCAGGCATTTCAAAAGAAAGACGGGAGAGTTTGGCTAAAGAAGCCTTGGATTCTTCGGCGTTTCCCAAAGAGTTTTGGAAGCACCTCTCCAACCAGCTGTCGGGCGGCATGATGCAAAGAGTTGCCATTGCCCGGGCGCTGGTGAATAATCCTTCTTTGATTTTGGCTGACGAGCCGACCGGCAACCTTGACAGCAAAACCGGAGAGGCTGTTCTTAAGGCTTTCCAGAGCTTAAACAAGCAGGGCCGAACAATTGTTTTGATTACCCATGAAAAATATATCGCCGAGTACGCTAAGCGGATAATTTCCATAAAAGACGGAGAAATTATTGAAGATTATGTTAATTGCTGATTTATTTGAAGAAACTTATTTGGCTGTGGCCGCCAACAAAGTCAGGTCTGGCTTGACTATTTTAGGTATTGTCATCGGCATAGGTTCGGTCATAGCTATGATTTCAATCGGCCAGGGATCAACCGCCTCAATTGAATCAAGCATCCAGGCCATGGGCTCAAATTTGCTGACGGTCAGCCCCGGAGCCCAGAGAAGTTTTTCCCAAATTCAAGCGCAAAGAGGGTCGGCTCAAACTTTAACCATAGAAGACGGCCAAGTCATAGCTGAGGAATCTTCGTTTATCCGGGCGGTTGCGCCGGAACTCTCCCGCCGCTATCAGATTGTTTTCAAGGGGAAAAATACCAATACCCAGGTAATCGGAACAACCGCTTCTTATCCCGGAGTTAAAAATGTTGAAATTGATCGGGGGTCGTTTATTTCCGATCAGAACGTAAGCTCTCTCTCAAAGGTGGCGGTTTTGGGCCCGACAGCGCGAGATGATCTTTTTGGCGAAAATGCCAATCCAATAGGCCAGACGATAAGAATTAACGGCATAAACTTCAAGGTAATCGGCGTGACGCAGACTAAAGGCGGCACCGGTTTTGGCAATCAGGACGATATGATTTTTATTCCCATAAGCACCTGTCAGAAATTTTTAGCCGGCGCTGATTATGTTTCCACGATCAATATCCAAGCCGCTAGCTCAAAAGTAATGGCTCAAGCCAAGAACGAAATTACCAATATTCTTTTGCAGAGGCACGACATCGCCGCTCTTGAGCTGGCTGATTTCAGCGTTTTATCTCAGGAAGATATGCTGGCGTCCGCTTCTTCAATAGCCGACACTATGACTATTTTGCTGGCGTCAATCGCCGGAATTTCGCTGATTGTCGGAGGCATCGGCATTATGAATATGATGATGACAACGGTGACCGAAAGAACCAGGGAAATCGGCTTGCGCAAGGCTATTGGGGCCAAAAAATTGGATATCAGTCTGCAATTTTTATCCGAGGCGGTTATGCTTACTTTCTTGGGCGGCGCGGCTGGAATAATTTTGGGGGCTGGGACGGCTTTCGGTATGACATTTTTTAGCGGCATGACAACTAAGATTTCCCTGTCTTCAATTATTTTAGCTTTCGGCGTATCAGCGGCTGTCGGCATCGGTTTTGGCTACTGGCCTGCTCAAAAAGCAGCTAAGCTTAATCCGATTGAAGCGCTGCGCTATGAATAATAATTAATAATAAATAATAAATAAAAACTCGGTATATGAAAAAAATAATTCCATTGGCCGCGGTTTTGGTTCTTTCTGTCGGCGGAGCGTTTTACGGAGGAATGAAGTATCAGCAGACCAAGAGTCCGCTTGGCGAATTTTCTCAAGGACAGCGCCAGCAAATGTTTCAAGGCAACGTTGGAGCGAGTTTCAGGCAGGGCGCAGCTGGCCGGACAGCCGGAGGAATGGGTTTTCTTTCCGGAGAAGTTATCTCTATAGACAGCCAGAGTTTGACTCTGAAAATATCGGACGGTAGTTCAAAGATCGTCTTTTTTTCGGATTCCACTCAAATATCAAAGACCGCCGAAGCTTCAAAGAGCGACATTGAGATAGGCAGGCAAATAACTGTTAGCGGCGGACAAAATTCCGACGGGAGTTATACGGCGCAGTCAATTCAGCTAAGGCCCGGGCTGTAAAATCCGGACCCCAGACAACTAGCCGCGGCAGGCTGCGATGCCAACCACTTTTTGGGCGCCGGCGGCTTTTAGAATCCGGGCGGCTTCTTCCATCGTGGCGCCGGTGGTATAGACGTCGTCAACCAGCAGAATTTTTCTGCCTTTTATTTTTTCCGGATTTTTGCTGAAAAAAGCGTTTTTAATATTTTCTTTTCTTTGGTTATCGTCTTTCAGTTCTGCCTGGGGCAGGGTTTTTTTGATTTTGACGATAGCTTCTTTCAGAATTTCCAGGCGGAAAAATTCAGCCAAAGGCTTGGCGATTTCTTCGGCCTGATTGAATCCGCGCCACTTCAGCCTTTTTTTCTCCAGAGGCAGGGGGATTAAATTAAAATTGCTGAAGTCGGGCTTGTTGTCCAGAAGCTGAAAATGGATTAAAATTAAGGAAGACAGGGTTTTGGCGAGCTCTTTGGCAAACGGTTCGTATTTCAATTGCCGGATTAAATTTTTAACAATGCTGTTTTGATAAGGCAGGGCGTAATAAAGATCGTCAAGCGCTGCGGTTTTATAGTTTTGATGCGCGGGAGATATATCCAAAAGCGCCTGGCAGTCCTGGCAGAGATATTCGCCTTCTTTTTTACAGCAAAAGCAGTGTTTCGGGAAAAATAGGTCAAAAAAGAAATTTTTTGTTTTCTCTGGCATTATATATATGTTATACTAAAAGAATCAATTAAATCATAATGTCTTTCTTTTTTAAATTTATCCCCAAAAAATTTTTGGGCGTAGACATCGGGACTTCGGCAATTAAAATAGTTGAACTGCAGAGGAGAGGAGACAGGAAAAAATTGGAAAATTACGGCGAGGTCAAAGCCAGCGTCCTTTACGAGAAGCCCTTTCGGACTTTTGAAAAAAGTTCCCTTTTGCTTTCCAGCCAAGATATCGCCCGGGCTATTTACGCCGTAATTCAAGAAGCAAAAATAAAAACAAAAGACTGCGTTTTTTCTATTCCCGATTTTTCCAGTTTTTTCACTAATTTTGAATTGCCGCAAATGACCAAAGAGGAATTACCCCAGGCTGTCAACTATGAGGCGAGGCAGCATATTCCCATGCCCTTGGGCGAAGTAACCTTAGACTGGCAGGTGGTTGGGGGGAATTTGCCAATAGAGCAGAAAGAAAAGCTGAAAATTCTCTTGGTGGCCGTTCCTAATGAAGTAATCAATCAATATCAGGAGATTGCCCAGATTTGCCAGCTCAATCTTTTTGGTCTGGAGCCTGAAGTTTTCGGCCTGATCAGGTCTTTGCCGCCAGAAGACCAAAAGCCGGCGTTTTGCATAATTGACATTGGCGCGCAAAGCACCACTTGTAGTATCATTGAAAGAAAGGTCTTGAAAATGTCTTACAGCTTTGATACGGCCGGCAACCAGCTGACCGAGCAAATTGCCAAAAGTCTTTCCGTGGGCTATTCAGAGGCGGAAGAAATGAGAAAGAAATATGGCCTGCTGCCAGGCGGTGAAAAATCAATCAAAGACGTATTGCTTCCCTTGGTTGATGTTATTTTAAGGGAGATTGAAAGAATCAGCAGCGGCAAGAATATCCAAAAATTCATACTGGCTGGCGGAGCGTCGTTGATTCCGGGGCTAAAAGAATACTTTCAGGAAAGGCTGGGAAAGGAAACGGAAATCTCCAATCCTTTTGCTGATATTTTTTATCCGCCGATTCTGGAAAAAACTTTAAAAGATATGGGGCCAAGCTACGCGATAGCGATAGGCATGGCTCTAAGAGGACTAGAGTAAATAAATCCGAAGCACGAAGCACGAAATCCGAAACAAATTCGAATGACCGAAATTCAAAATTCAAAACACTACGATTTAGAAAAACGAACTTTTGAATTTGCCAAAGCGGTAAGGCAATTCGTAAAGAAACTTCCAAGAACGATCGGTAGTATTGAAGACGGAAAACAGCTTATACGTTCTTCGGGTTCCGTCGGGGCGAACTATATTGAAGCAAACGAATCATTGAGCAAGAAAGATTTTACGATGAGAATTATGATATCGCGAAAAGAAGCGAAAGAAAGTCAGTATTGGTTGCAGCTGGCAGATACTCACGAAAACGTTATATTAGAAAAAGAACGTCAGAATCTTGCCAGAGAATCTACCGAGTTAATGATGATTTTCAGCTCGATTATGAGAAAATCGATATAAAAATATAAATGACATGGTTGTCAGACCGAAATGTGATAAATGCAAAAAGGAGTTATAAATAAAGGTTTTTATACGTTTTAATATTAGAATTTAGATATTGTTTCGAATTTCGATATTCGAATTTCGAATTTAATTATATATATGGTGGAAATAATACCAAAACCAATACTCAAAACGCCGCTTTGGCAGAAAATTTTATTATATTTTTCAATTGGCGCTCTTTTGGCTTCGGCTTTCAGCTTCTTCTTTTTAGACCGTTCCGTTAAAAATTCTTCGGTTTTTTTGGACAGCCTTGAAAAAGTTCTGGCCAAGGGGAAAACCCAGGAAGAAATAAATATGGAGAAAGCGGTTTCTGGCGCCGCCGAAAAAACCAAAGAGTTTTCCAAGGTATCCGGAGAGCATCTTTATGTTTCTAATTTTTTCGGATTTTTGGAGAAAATAACCCATCGTAAAGTTTGGCTTACTCAATTTGATTTAGATGTCGCCCAAGCCAAAGCGTCGGTCTTTGGCGAGGCTGAAAGCTTTAGCGCCTTGGGCCAGCAGCTTTTAATTTTAGACAAAGCGCCGGAAGTTGAGGGGTTCAGCCTGGAATCCGTTTCAATCAGCAAAGACAAAAAGGTCGTTTTTAATTTGAATTTTTTCATTAATCCTTCTTCGGCTGTTTTTGCAAAATGAGGCAGCTGCCCATAATAATTATTTCTTTTTCCGTCACATTGATTTTAGCTTTTGGTTTTGTACTGCCGAAAAAGAACGAGTTGTCAGTCCTGCAAAATAAAATCACGGAAAAGGAAGCGGAAATTCAGTTTAAGGAAGAATATCTTTCCGAGCTGGAAAATGTTTATTTTTCTCTCGAAAAATATCAGCCAGAACTTGAAAAAATAAATTCGGCCCTGCCCCAAAAAGCCCAATTGCCCGGTCTTTACAATTTTTTTGAGGAAACTAGCTCTAATAGTGGACTGGTCTTGACTGCCATTGGTTCAATTTCCAGAAAAAAATCAGAGATCGCCGGCATAGACGAGCTGGTTCTGCCTTTTACGGTTTCCGGGTCGTACTTTTCTTTAAAAAGCTTCCTTTCCGCTTTGGAAAATTCAGCCAGATTTTTGCAGGTGGAAAATATCTCTTTTATTTCGCCCCAGCGGTCGGCCAAGCGCGAAAAGAATTTCAGTTTTGATATAAAAATAAAAGCCTATAGCGAGCAGTAAAATTATATGGCCATCACTTTTATTGCCAAACAAAAAAAGAAAATGAGGACAATGACGGCTGTTTTGGCTGTGTCGGTCTTAAGCAGCGCCGTGATAATCTGGCAGGGGTTTTTTGCCGGACCAAAACCAGTCGCGTCAATAACGGAAATTGGAAAAGGAGAGCCATTTATCGTCAAAACAACCAAAATAGATCTTAATGTTCTTGAAGATCCGATTTTAAAGGAGCTGACTCCGTTTAAAGAAATTCCCGCCGTCGGCGAATTCGGCCGGGAAAATCCGTTTTTGCCATACTAATAATTTTGCCATACTAAAATGCCCATTCTTATTCAGGAGATGCTAAAAAAAGGATTTATTGAGAAAGAAAAAGCAACGGCTTTTGAGTATGAAATCAAGCAGGGAGGACAGAGAGAGGAAGAATTTCTTTTGGAAAAAGAAGTAATTAAGGAGGATATTTTATTTAAGCTAAAAAGCGAGCTGCTTAATATCCCGTTGAAAGAAATATCGGCTGACCAGGTTCCTTTGGAAACCCTGGAAATTATTCCCGAAGAAACCGCCAGATTTTATAAAATGATTCCCATTTTAAAAGATGGCAAATCTCTCCAGGTCGGCATGGTTTATCCGGAAGATTTGCCTGCCCAGGAAGCCCTGAAGTTTTTGGCTAGGCAAGCCAAATTCACTTTCCAGGTTTTTTTAATCTCTCTAACCGTTTTTAATAATCTTTTAAGGCAATACCGGACGCTGAAAAGAGAGGTGGGGATAGCTTTAGAAGAGTTAAGAGAGGAAATTAAGGTTGAGGCGGTGCCCAAAACCGCGGCCGAGTTTGAGCAACTAGCCGAGGAGGCTCCGATCACTAAAATCGTGGCGGTTATTTTAAAACACGCTGTGGAAGGGTCGGCTTCAGACATTCATATTGAACCCACTAAAGATAAAATGAGGGTCAGATTCAGGCTTTTGGGGACTCTCCATTCTACTATTCTTTTGCCAATGAAAGTTCATCAGGCGATCGTCGCTAGAATAAAAATTCTTTCCAATTTGAAAATTGATGAAACGAGAGTGCCGCAAGACGGCCGGTTTTCCACCAAAATAAGCGATAAAGACATCGATTTTCGCGTTTCAACCTTTCCCACGACTCTTGGCGAGAAAGCGGCTATTAGGGTTTTAGATCCTGTTGTTGGAATGACAACATTTGAAAAGCTGGGGCTGGAAAAAAGAAATTTGGAAGTGGTTAGAAAAGCCATTGCCAAGCCCTATGGCCTGATTTTATCCACTGGGCCGACAGGCTCTGGCAAAACCACCACTCTTTACGCTATTTTGCAGCTTTTGAATAAGGAGGGAGTGAATATTGTCACGCTTGAAGATCCAGTGGAATATTTTGTTGAGGGGGTCAACCAGTCCCAAATGAGGCCGGAAATTGGATACGACTTTGCCCAGGGGCTCCGTTATGTTTTGAGGCAAGACCCCAACGTTATTATGGTTGGCGAAGTCAGGGACGAAGAAACAGCCTCTTTAGTCACCCACGCCGCCTTGACCGGCCATATTGTTTTGTCCACTCTCCATACGTCTAATGCCGCCGGCGTCATTCCCAGGATGGTTGATCTGGGAGTAAAGCCGTATTTAATTCCGCCCACTTTAAGCGTTGCTATAGCCCAAAGGCTCGTTAGAAAATTGTGCTCTGAATGCAAAGAGAAAATAAAGCCGCCCAAAGAAATAGAGGAAATGATTTTAAAAGAGATCAGGAGCCTGCCCTTGGCCATTAAAAAAGAAATTAAAGTTTCAGAGCCCTTGGAAATTTTTAGGGCCAGAGGATGTAAAAATTGCTCTAGCGAGGGTTATACCGGCCGCATCGGTCTGTTTGAGGTTTTGTCAATGACCGAACGTCTGGAACGTATGATTTTAAAGTCGCCGGGCGAAATGGAAGTCGCCAGAGAGGCTAAAAAGCAGGAAATGGCGACAATGAGGCAGGACGGCATTATCAAGGTTCTTAACGGAATTACGACTATTGAGGAGGTAATGCGGGTAACCGAAGAAACCATAGAAATATAAAAATAATCTTAACCAAAATTTTCTATGAAAAAAATTTTGCTAGCGATGATTTTTCACTGCGTTCAAAATAATCTTAACCAAAATTTTCTATGAAAAAAATTTTGCTAGTAGAAGACGATCCGTTTTTAATCGATATTTATAAAACCAAATTCAAAGAGGCCGGTTTTTCGGTTGATGTTGCCACGGCCGGCGACGAGGGTTTAAGAAAACTTACTGAAGAAAAATTTGATTTAATTGTGCTGGATATTGTCCTGCCTCAAGTGGATGGCTGGGAGATTTTAAAAAAGATCAAAGAAAATGAGCAGTTAAAACCGATTCCCTTGGTTATTCTTTCCAACCTGGGTCAGCGCCAGGAAGTGGAAAAGGGGCTGGCCCTTGGCGCCAAAAAATATTTAATCAAGGCTCATTACACCCCCTCGGAAATCGTTGAACAAATTAAAAAAATAATAGACTAATACATATGACAAACAATATCCCAATCTTGCTCAAAAAACTTTTGGGAATAACTATCAAGGAGCAAGCCTCCGACTTGCATATTTCGTCCGGCCGGGAACCTTTGTTAAGAATATCCGGGAGGCTGGTCCCTCTTTTAAAAGAGAAGCCGTTAAATTCTGGCGATATCCGCGACTTAGCTGAGCATCTGCTGGGAGATGAACAATTTCAAGTGTTTCTGGCGAAAAAAGAAATTGACTTCTCTTTTAATTTTGAAAACAAAGCCCGTTTCAGAATAAATCTTTTTTTCCAGCGTGGAGAAATTTCCTGCGCTTTAAGATTAGTACCGATGAAAGTCAAGACTATTGAAGATTTGGGCTTGCCGGCCATTTTGCATGAATTTGCCAGAGCGGAGCAGGGGCTGGTTTTAATAACCGGACCTTCCTCGCACGGAAAATCCACCACTCTGGCCGCTTTGATTGATGAAATAAACCATAGTCGCGCCGATCATATTATCACCATAGAAGACCCTATTGAATATATTTTTATTGACGACCGTTCGCTTATTGAGCAAAGGGAAGTTTATCAAGATACTTTGGGATTTGCCCAAGCCCTAAGATCCACTTTCCGGCAGGATCCTGACGTAATAATGGTGGGAGAATTAAGAGATCCAGAGACTATTGCCACGGCCATTACAGCCGCTGAAACCGGACACTTGGTTTTTGCGACTCTCCATACCAATTCCGCCAGCCAGACAATTGACCGCATTGCCGATAGCTTTCAGGCCGAACAGCAGTCCCAGATCAAGGCGCAGCTGTCAGGTTCTTTGCTAGGGATCGTTTCCCAAAGATTAATTCCCGGGTTAAAGGGCGGGCTGGTTGCAGCCTGCGAAATTCTTTTGAATAATCCAGCGATTTCCAATTTAATCAGAGAAAATAAGATCCACGAAATTCCTCTGGTTATTGAGACTTCGGCTGATAAAGGTATGATTTCGCTGAACCGCGCTTTAGCCGATCTGATAAAGAGGAAGGAGATTTCTTTAGAAAATGCCCTGAATTACTCTTTGAGCCCTTCGGAATTAAAAATGCTAATTAGATAAGGCGAAGAGAGCCTTGCTCTCTTCTTCACCCATGAAGTTTAATTATCAGGCAAGGACTTCGGACGGCCAAATTCGGGCCGGAGCGATTGAGGCTTCTTCCAAAGAGACCGCGATTTCGCTTTTGCAGAAATACGGGCTTTACGTGACTTTTCTGGAGAACGCCCAAAAGGCGCCTATTCTGGTCAAAAAAATAACTCTTTTTGAAAGGGTTTCGGCTAAAGACCGCGTTTTGTTTTCCCGCCAGCTTTCTATTATGTTCAGCTCAAACGTTCCTCTGGTTGAATCTTTAAGAACGCTGGCCTCGCAAACGAAAAAAGCCATTTTCAAAGAGGCGATTATGAAGATATCGGAAGAGGTTGAAGGCGGAACGTCCTTGTCTCTGGCCCTGGCCAAATATCCAAAAATTTTCTCTTCTTTTTATGTGGCAATGGTAAGGTCGGGCGAAGTTTCGGGCCAGCTTTCCGCGACTTTTAACTACTTAGCCGACAGCCTGGAAAGCAATTATCATATGACAAGCAGAATCAAGGGAGCAATGATGTACCCGGCCGTTGTTCTGGTGATGGCGGTTTCTGTTTTAGCTTTGATGTTTATTTTTATCATCCCCAGCTTAAGCCAAGTCTTGGAACAGCAGGAACAGGAACTGCCGGCCATTACCAAAATGCTTATGGCTTTGTCTCAAATTCTTGTCCGGTACGGCTGGCTGGTTTTCCTCGGTTTTTCCGGCCTCATCTTTTTTTTAATAAAAAATTACAAAAGCCGTGCCGGGAAAATTTTTTTTGACAAAGCTGTCTTGCGGTTTCCTCTAGTTGGCCCTCTTTTGAAAATGATTTATCTTTCCCGCTTTGCTGAAAATCTTTCCACTTTAATTTCGGGCGGCCTTCCCATAACTCAAGCCATTGACACTACAGCCGACATTATTAGCAATTCTGTTTACAAGGCGGTTATTTTCAAAGCCAGCGACGAGGTGCGCAAGGGCGAGGCGATTTCAAAGTCTCTTTCTTGTTTTCCCGAGCTCTTCCCCCCGTTTTTTACCCAAATGGCCGTGGTCGGAGAGCGCACAGGCTCTTTGGACAAAACATTGTCCAATTTGGCAAAGTTTTATCAAAAAGAAATTGATCGGACGATTAACAGCCTTCTCGGCATTTTAGAGCCGCTTTTAATTGTTTTTCTGGGATTGATAGTCGGCGGGATGATGGCCGCCATGCTCCTGCCTCTTTATCAGACCGGTGGAATGTGAGTTATCCACAGCTTGACAGCGTTAAAATATGGTAAGCTTAAAAAAGATATGTTTCAAAGGTCGCTAATGTTTAAGATATTTTTTAATATGAAAAAACAAAAAGCTTTCACCTTGATTGAACTTTTGGTGGTTATTGCCATCATCGGAGTGTTGGCCAGCATTGTCACGGTTTCAATGGGCGGAGCCAGAGCCAAAGCCCGGGACGCTCAAAGGATTTCCGATGTCAAAAATTTAAGCACTATTTTGGAAACATTGGCGGTTGAGAGCAGCACATTGGCTTTGACCGGCTGCGCTGTTGCCGATGCCAAAACAACAACCTGCACAAATACCGGAGACGTCCTGACCTATTTCCCAACCCTGAAAGATCCTTCGGCCAAAGGTACGGGTTCAGCCTGCATTGTCGGAGCTGCCGCCACTTGCGATTATGCGATTTCAAAGAAAGACGGGTCAGCCGGAAATCCGACGGTTGGCGATTACCAGATATGTTTTTATTTGGAATCAGGCGCGGCTGGATTAGCTTCGGGACTTCGCGCTATTGAGAACGGGGGAACATTTGGCGTTTGCGAATAAAAAAGCAAAAAGGTCGATTTATTATCATTTAAGATAAGAAAATATGAGAAAACAAAAAGCTTTCACCTTAATTGAACTTTTGGTGGTCATTGCTATTATTGGAGTGTTGGCTGGCATTGTCACGGTTTCAATGGGCGGAGCCAGGGCTAAAGCCCGAGACGCTCAAAGGATTTCCGATGTCAAAAATTTAAGCACTATTTTGGAAACATTAGCGGTTGAGAGCAGCACATTGGCTTTGACCGGCTGCGCTGTTGCCGATGCCAAAACAACAACCTGCACAAATGCTGGAGACGTCCTTACTTATTTCCCGACCCTGAAAGATCCTTCGGCAAAAGGCGCTGGTTCAGCCTGCATTGTCGGAGCTGCCGCCACTTGCGATTATGCGATTTCAAAGAAAGACGGGTCAGCCGGAAATCCGACGGTTGGCGATTACCAGATATGTTTTTATTTGGAATCAGGCGCGGCTGGTCTGGCCTCTGGCCTTCAGGCTATTGAGAACGGGGGAACATTTGGCGTTTGCGAATAAAATCTTTGCGAAAATAAAAATACAGGGAGTCGGTCCCTGTATTTTGTTTGGCTATTTTTTTTGTTAAAATAATCCAATGGCCGCTTATTTTACTTTTTTTATTTTTGGATTAATTGTCGGGTCGTTTTTAAATTGCGCGATTTACCGCCTGGAAAAGGGCGAGAGCTGTTTGCATGGGCGTTCGTATTGCCCTCTCTGCCGGCATCAGCTTTCTTGGCTAGACTTGATTCCCTTGTTAAGTTTTTTATTTTTGAAAGGCAAATGCCGCTACTGCCAAAAGAAAATATCTTGGCAGTACCCATTAGTAGAAATGGCAACAGGGTTGTTATTTGTTTTGAATGTTAGGATATCCGATTTCCTATCATCGTTTAATGTTTGGGAAATCGGATATCTAGACATCATCGCTTGTTTTCTGATTATTATTTTTGTTTATGATTTAAAATATTATATTATTCCCGACAAAGTGATATATCCTGCCATTGGGATAGCTTTGATTTTTGATCTGTTGAGATCCGATTTCCAGTGGAAATCGGATTTCCTGATATCCGCCGTCGGCGCGGCAGCTTTTTTTCTGGCAATAGTCTTGATCTCTCGCGGCAAGTGGATGGGGGCAGGCGATATCAAGCTGGCTTTTTTAATGGGTTTGTTTTTGGGCTGGCCAAGTATTGCGGTAGCTTTGTTTTTAGCTTTTTTATCAGGTGCTATAATAGGGGTAGGGCTGGTTTTTGCCAAAAAGAAAGAATTAAAATCTGAAATACCTTTTGGCCCGTTTTTAGTCGGCGGCGCTTTTATCGCCCTTTTCTGTGGCCAAAATATAATTAACTGGTACCTGAATTTAATTTTAATATGAAAAAAATTTCAAAATATCTTCCCCATGTTGCAGCTATGCTTTTTTTGGCCGGGTTCGTATCTTATGCCGCCTGGACAGAGCCGCCAACAGGCACCACGCCGCCCGACAACAATGTGCCAGCGCCGATAAATGTCGGGGCTGCCATTCAATATAAATCAGGGGCTTTAGGCATCGGCGGCGTTTTGCGCGGCTATGCCGACGCCATCTTTGACGGCAAAGTCGGCATCGGGACGACGAATCCGCAAGGTAAACTTGACTTATTTGGCTCTTTGGCTATTGGCGGAAACCAAGGAACCGCCGGGCAGATTTTACAGAGCCAGGGCCCCTCGCTGACCCCGACATGGATTACGGCGCCAAAGTATTATGAATTTGATAGTCCGCCTGCCCTTTATATTGGTAATGGCGCGCAGAATCGATGGATAGACTGGACTATTTCAGAAATCCCTGCTGGCGCAACCGCGGCTTTTATTGCTTTTGACGGCGGCGCGTTTTTGGTGATACGGGTGGGAGCGAGGAGGTATGGTAGCTCAAGAGCCGCCACCTTTGGTCTTTATGGCTCTTCAATGAGCTTTGTGGTGCAGTTAGATAGTTCAATGAAGGTGCAGGTTCTTCAAACGAATTATGGTTCAGCTTGGCAATGTCTTGGTTATTGGAAATAAAACGGCATGACTAAAAAAGTATTAATTATTTCTCTGATTATTTTGCCGCTGTTTATTTTGGCTGGGTTGGCTTTTTATTTTCTAAATCAAATAAAAACAAGAATTATCCCCTCGGCGGGGGAGAAAAAAGAAGAAACTTTAGCGGAAAAGCAAATAAAAGAACTCGACGAACTAAGACAGAAAGCGAATGACCAGCCCTTGTCTCAAAAACAAATTCAAAAACAGCTGGAAGAGTTAGACAGACTTCGTTTGTCGCAATAAATGTGCCTAGAAAATTAAAATGAAACTAGAATTTTATCCAAAAGAAAAATTAAAAAAGGAAATTCTGGAAATTACCGGAAGGCATTTAGATTTAAAA
>JAZDGI010000004.1:0-15736 GCA_043807085.1 bacterium
GCCGATTTTCGGCTCTATAATTGCCCGCCGCGGCATGTCAGCTTTTACAGCCGGGGAAACCAGAGAAATAGTTTTTACTTATTTTGAATATTTTGCCAGCCCTCCGGCTGGCGCCAGAGGTATTAAGATCTTGGCAGACGAGCAGGATAGATTATATGAGGCTGGCAGCGAAGAAAACAATATATTTACTTATCAGCTAACTTCTTTTTATCCTGATTTGCTCATTGAAGACCCGCGCCAGCCCGGCGGCAATGTTAATGCCGGCGAATTCCGTTTGCGGCCTGATCAGCTGAAAATGAGAGTGCGCAATGCCGGCCAAACAGCGATCACCAGCCCATTCAATATTCTTTTCCAGTGGACTGATAGTAATAACAATCCGGTTGGCGATCCGGCGGTCTTGAATTACTCAGGAGGCTTAGCTACTTCCAGATTCTTTACACCGGCCGGCAGTTACGATCGGTTTTTAGACGGCGAATCATACGATTTTGACTCCAGTCAATATCCGGTCATTGACCAATACGTGAGAAACAAGCCGTCAGGCGCCGCGCGCTTGAGAATTACTCTTGATCCTGATAATGCGATTCAGGAACTGGATGAAAGAAACAATATTCTTTCGGCCGAGCCTTCGCCGACAGTTGATTTAGCGGTTTTATCAGCGCGCATTGAATACGAGCCATATCGCTTAGTGATTAATGTCCGCAATAACGGACCAGACGATTTACCCAGTATTTCAGGCAATGACCTAACTCTTTATTGGGCCGATGAAATGGGTCGGCCGGTGCGCGCTTCAAACGGCGTTGTTTTACCTAACGCCTTTATTGTCAGAAGGGGCATGCTGGCTTTTGGCGCCGGCCAAGAAAGAGAGCAGATTTTTGACGCCAGTTATTTGACTAATCCGCCGGTCGGCGGAGCGGCTATCTGGATTAAGGCAGACGAACAGGACAGATTGTATGAAGCTGGCAGCGAAGAGAATAATATCTTGGTTTATTATCTGGCGCTGCCTCAAACTACAGGCGAGGAGCAAGCCGGACAAGACGAAGATTTGGTTGCTGACGAGCTGGCGCAGGAAGTTGCCGGGTCGCCAGCTCCTTCTGCTCAAATATCTCTGACAGCCGTTGAAATCATTGAAACCGAAAGACCGGGAGAATCTATCGGCCGGATCGTTAAAATCAGAGAGCAGTTAGGCGAAGAAGTAGCTGGCGAAATAGCCAAAGAGGCAGAGTCTCTTAAAGAAACAGCGCAAACGCGAAAACTAGCCGAAAAAATTGACAAGGCCAAAGATCCAAAGGTACTGCCTGGCAGCCCGCTTTACTTTTTCAAAAACAGCTGGCGGGCAATAAATTCAACCCTCACTTTTAATCTGGAAAAGAAAACCGAATTGAAACTGCGTTTTGCCAATGAAAAAATTCTTGAAGCAAATAAATTATCCGACCTGGGAAAAGACGATCAGGTCGCCAAGCACTTAAAAAGTTATGAACAGGATTTGCAAGACGCGCAAAGTTTGCTTTTGAAGCTAAAAGACAAGAATCAGGAAGCCGCTAAAACTATGGCTGGCAAAGTTTTAGGCAGCCAGCTGAGGCAGCAGGTTTTGGTGGGAAAATTTGAAAAAGGAGCGTCAGATGAAAATTTGGCCGAAATTATTAACGTGCGCGAAAAAGTTTCAGCCGGAATTGGCCAGACAATCGGCTTGATTCAAGACGAAGAAAAAATAACCAGAGTTTTGAGCGCGGCCTTTAGTTCGGAAGGCAGTTTTGGCAAGCCCCTCCGCAATTTAGAGGTTTTGAAAGCGATTGAAGAAAAGGTTCCGGAGCAAGCTCAATCGGCGATACGATTAGCACAGGAGAATTCTCTTCAGCGCTTCAAAAATCAGTTTGAGTCGATGGCAGTAAGCCAGCAAGATCTTCTGCCGGATTATTTAGAAAATGCTGGCGGCAAAGCCACGGCCTATTTGAAAGTTTTTGACGACTTAAAGTTTGCTGAATTAAAAGGAGGAACTCAAGGACAAATCGCGACAGTCAAACAAGAACTGCTTTCCAATCTCGGGGAGCAGATTAAAGAAGCCCAGGAAAAAAATCCAGCCTTATTAAAAGGTTTGCTTTCGGATATTTCCGGCGGCACAATGGGAAATCTTAGAGTAATTAAAGAAATGGAGAATAATTTTTCTCCAGAGCTTGCCTCAACCGCGGTCAGCGACATCAAAAAAGAAGCGACTGGAAATTTCCAAGCCAAATTAGCGAGCTTAACCAGCCTGGAAGCAGAGGAGAAGTTTATTAAAGAGACTTCAGCTCGTTCTGCCGACGTCAGCCAGATTGAAATTATTAAAGAAGTCAAAGAAAGTCTTCCTCAAAAAGAGAAGCAGATAGCCGAAAAACTGCAGGCAGAATCATTGGCAGTGATTAAAACCAAAGTTGCCGAAGCTCAAAAAGAAAAAGAACAGGAAAAAAAGGAAGCGAAAATCAGGACAATTGCCGGCGACGATTCAAAGCAGATTGAAACCATAAAAGAAATTCAGGGCGCCATTGGCCGAAAGGCGGCTGACTCTCTTATTTCGGCTCAGGCAAAAAATCTTAAAATCAAATCAGAAGCAGTCGAGATAAAACAGGAAGCGGTGAAAAAGGAAGAAAAAAAAGAAGAAGTAAAAATTCCGGAAGAAAAAACCCCCGTTAAATTGCCGGCGCCGTCGGTTAAAGCCGCGCCTAAAGAGCTTCTTCTGGAAACAAAGCAGGATTTGACTAAGACTGTTGAAGGAGACTTGATATATTTTCAAGCGATAGCGGTAATGAGCAGCGGCGAGAAAAAAGACGTTACTCTTGAAGCTGACTGGCAGGTTCTGGGCTTGATCGGTTCAATGGCAAAACCAGGCGTTTTCCGGGCAAAGCTTGATTTATCGGTTTCTGAATTGGGCGAAAGTTTCGGCACAGTTATCGCTACCTGGAAAGACGCTCAATCCGGAGAAATTTTCTTAGCCAAGAGTCCGGTGCTGAAAATAAAAGCAAAGGTAGAAAACGAAACTGATCTTCGAGGGTAATATGGCAAAGTTAATTTTATTAAGGCATTTAGAATCAAAGTGGAATCTGGAAGATAGATTTTCCGGCTGGGTTGATATGCCTTTGTGCAAAGAGGGTATCTCTCGGGTTGAGGAAATAGCTCAAAAAGTTTTCAGTAATAAAATTGATATAGCTTATTCTTCCCCCTTGTTTAGAAATCAGGATACCCTGGCGCGGATTTTAAATGTTGTCGGTAGGTATCCCATATTTATTTATCTTGATAAGGGTAAGATGAAAGAGTTGGGGAATTATACGGATATTAGCGAATTTGACCTGCCGGTTTATATTTCCGAATCCTTGAATGAGAGACATTATGGTATGCTGCAGGGCTTGAATAAAGAAGAGGCGGCAAAAAAATTCGGCGAGGAAAAAGTCCATCTCTGGAGGAGAAGCTATGATATTGCTCCGCCCGGCGGAGAAAGCTTGAAAGGTGTTTATAGAAGAGCAACGGCTTTTTTTCGAAAATACATAGAAAAAGATTTAAAAGGCGGGAAAAATGTTTTGGTTGTTGCCAGCCACAATTCATTAAGGGCAATCGTTAAATATATTGAAAAAATTTCAGATAACGATATCATTAACCTTGAAATTAAAACAGGCGAATTAAAAATTTATGATATTTAAAGTCAACAAGGAAAAATGCATTGGGTGTGGAGTTTGCGCGGCTGTTTGCCCTGAAGGAGCGGTGATTGAGTCCGACGGCAAGGCAAAAATCATTGATTCTCAAAAAATGTCAGAATGCGGCGGCGAAACTGTTTGTCCTCACGCCGCCATTGAAAAAGCAGAGTAATCGGGAGTTCGCTATTTGCCATCAATCAGGCCGGCGATTGCGTCGGCTTTTTTGTACAAGTTGACAAAAAAGATGATCTCTTTTATAATGTTGGCACATACTTTAAAGCAAAATAAAATTGGAGGGATAGTCATGCGTATACTGGTAGTTAAGCTGGGGACCGAAGTTCTTATGTGGGCAGGAAAAATAGAGCAATCTATTTTTAATCTGATTGCTTGCCAGGTCAAACTTCTAAAAGAAGATGAAATTTATACCGTAATTGTTAGTTCTGGCGCTATCCAGGCCGGACGAGAAAGATTGCTGGAAATAGATGCAGACTCGAGTAAGCTTACCGATAAAGACATAGCTGGGATAGGAAGTCGACACCTTCTTAATAGGTGGGGAAAGGCCTTCGAGTTTTACAGAAGTGATATCAGCCAACTGTGGGTAACCTACGCAAACTGGAAAAACGCAAAAGAGCGAGAGAGTATAAAGACAGGTATTTTTAATGCTCTTTTATGCGGCTTTACCCCCGTCCTTAATGAGAATGATGAAATTTCCGATAGAGAAATTGTGTCGATGAAAAAGGGCATAGGTGAGAATGATCGGTTGGCGCGGATGATCGCTTTTCTGGTAGAGGCTAAAGATATTATCTTTCTTACAAAAGCGGGAGGCGTCTTCGCGGAAAATCCACAAACTAATTCTCGGGCCAGGATGTACCTCGAGGTAAATACCCGGCAGATAAGGCGACTTAGTCTGAACGGCGGGTCGAGTAGCGGTAGGGGTGGTATGGAAGCGAAGCTCAGGGAGGCGGCACTTTGCGCCAGAGCCGGGATGCGGGTTGCAGTGGCGGGAGTAGAAGAACAAGATGTTCTTTTAAAATTTATTAGGGCGCAATCCGTCGGGACTAGAATTACATTTCCCACCCTTTAGGCAACTCCTGAAGGGTTTTATTTTGCTATTGACAAAGATTTTTGCTTTGCTAATATATAGATATTCATCTATATATTTTAAGTTTTGCCAAAAATGCCAAAGAAAAAAAACTGCCCCTCGTGCTTGAAAATTATCAGCGAGGGCACAAGGTCAAAGATAATTCAGCAATTAAAAAGAAAGCCCAGCAGGTCTGGTAAAATTGGGGCTTGTTTCTGTTTGACCCAGCCGACTATTTCTTATCATATGAAAATGCTGGAAAGATCAGGCGTTGTTTCCAGCGAGAAAAAAGGCAGGGAAATTTATTATTATTTAAATAAAAAATATCCCTGCAAAAAATGTTTCATATTTAAAATGCCGTTCTATGCTAAAAAATAAAAATATTTACTTAGATTACGCGGCGACAACGCCGGTTGACCCCCGGGTTTTTCGGGCGATGTCGCCTTATTTCTCAAGGAAATTCGGCAACACAATGTCAATTCACGGCTTTGGTCAGGAAGCAAAACAAACGCTGGAAGAGAGTAGGGAACAGGTGGCTGTTTTGGTTGGGGCAAAATCGCAGGAGATAATTTTCACCGGTTCGGCTACTGAAAGCAACAATATGGTTCTAAGGGGCGTTGTAGGCAAACACATTATTATTTCATCTATAGAGCACCTTTGTATTATGGAATCGGCTAAATGGCTGGAAAAACAAGGGGTTGAGATAACCCGTCTGCCGGTTGACAAATACGGCCTGATTAATTCTGCTGATGTTGAAAGGGCGATAAAAAAAGAAACGATTTTGGTTTCAATAATCCATGCTTCAAATGAAATCGGAACTATTCAGCCGATTGCTGAAATCGGCAGAATTTGCAGGGCAAAAGGAGTTTATTTTCATACCGACGCCAGCCAGAGTTTCGGAAAAATTCCGATTGACGTTAAGGCAATGAGTATAGATTTATTGACCGCCAGTTCTCATAAAATGTACGGGCCAAAAGGCGCGGCTTTGCTATTTATCAGGCAGGGAGTAAAAGTTTCTCCTTTATTGCGCGGCGGCGGTCAGGAGTCTGGATTAAGGTCCTCAACCGTTAATTTGCCGGCCATTGTCGGTTTTGCCAAAGCCGCGGCAATTTGTCGCCAGACGATGAAAAAGGAAGGAGAGAGGATAGGGAAATTAAGAAATAAATTGATTAAAGGGGTTTTGGAAAAAATTTCCGGATCCCATTTAAACGGCCACACAATAAGACGGCTTCCCAATAGTGCCAATTTCTGGTTTGATTTTGTGGAAGGGGAATCAATCGTTATCCAGCTGGATTTATCGGGCGTGGCTGCTTCCACCGGCTCGGCTTGCTCTTCGGCAAAGTTAGAGCCTAGCCACGTGCTCTTAGCCATTGGCCTAAAGCCGGAGCAGGCTCATGGGTCTTTGCGGTTGACTTTAGGCAGATGGACTAAAGAAAGCGATATTGATTTCGTCTTAAAGGTTTTGCCGAAAATTATTAAAAATCTAAGAAAAATTTCGCCGTTTAAGCAAAAATAATTATGAGCCTTTATTCAAAAAAAGTAATGGAACATTTTAGAAATCCGAAGAATGTCGGGAAAATAAAAAATCCCGACAGCTCTGGCGCGGCCGGAAACATCCGCTGCGGAGATATTATGCGCCTTTATTTGAAAATCGGCAGGAATAAATCTGGTCAAGAGATCATCAAGGATATTAAATATGAAACTTACGGCTGCGTTGTGGCTATAGCTAATACCAGTTTGCTGACGACGATGGTCAAGGGGAAAAGCTTAGACCGGGCTCTCAAAGTCACGAGGGAAGATTTAATCAGAAAACTTGGCGAAGTGCCTCCGGCAAAAATTCATTGTTCTTTGCTGGCGGTTGACGCTTTGACCGAAGCAATTTACGATTATTTTGTGAAACAGAAAAGAGAGATTCCAGAAGAACTCCAGAAGAAACACGAGAGAACCGCCAAAGACAGGGACGAAATTTCCCATCGTCACTCCGAGTTAGTCGAGCTCGAAGAAAAAGCGCACAAAAAGGCGATGAGGTAGCGACCTCATCTTTATCTGCGTTTTTAATAAATTAAAAACTTGATTTATGAAGTTATTTTTAACGTCGGCGGGGATGAGAATGCTGTTGGATTAGATAATTTAGATAGGGTGAGGTTAGTTGATTTTATAGTTGTTCCACATTACGCGCCCGCTCAAAAGAAAGTTGTTGAGGAAAATATAGCTAAAGATAAAATTATTCATTCTATTCTCACTTTAACCGATAAACAAGCGATTTTAATTAACGGTAAAAAGATTCAATTTATCGGCCCCGGCGAATTCAAACAATTTAAATAGTCAAAATTTAGGCCGGGGTCATTGCTCGGCTTCGCCGAGCAACCAATTTAATTGAGGTTTAACCTCAATCAACCTCAAAATTATGACACAAGAAAGATTTAAAATAATACCATCGGTGTATTTGATACTGATAAGGGACAATAAAATTCTTCTTTCCAGAAGATATAACACTGGATATTTCGACGGTTTTTATAGTTTACCAGCAGGTCACCTCAACGGAAACGAGACATTTAAGCAGGGAATGGCCAGGGAGACAAAAGAAGAAATAGGCGTGATTTTAGAGCCGGCGGATTTGGAGTTGGTTCACGCAATGGACAGAATGATACCCGATGATGAAAGAGCGGACTTCTTTTTTACTGTAAAGAAATGGCAAGGCGAACCAAAAAATATAGAACCGGAAAAATGCGACGATTTAAGCTGGTTTGGTTTGAATAATCTGCCACAAAACGTAATTCCTTGTATCAAACAAGCAATCGATTCTTTTTTGAATAATATAATTTACAGCGAGCGCGAAGGCTATGAAAAATAAAGAAAAAGTGAGGATGTTAAACATTGAATGTCCAATATCTTTTAGATGAATTAAAGAATGAAAATTAAAGAAATACAATGCAAATCGGCGATTGGCAAGTGCGGATTTCCGGGCGGGGGATTGGCGATAAATCCTTATGTCGGCTGCGGGCACGGCTGTGTTTATTGTTATGCCCGTTTTATAAAAAGATTTACAGGACATATTGAGAAGTGGGGAAGCTTCGTTGATGCGAGGATGAATATCGCCGATATTCTTAAAAAGCAACTGAGATCGCCAAAATATAAAGGAGAGAGAATTTATATAGGCACAGTTACCGATCCTTATCAACCGGCCGAAGAAAAATACAAGCTGACAAGGAGTATTTTGCAAGTTTTAGTGAATTACGGCAATCCAGTAAGTATTTTAACAAAATCCGATTTAGTGCTTCGCGACATTGACTTATTGAAGAAGTTTAAAAATATAGACATTAATTTTACAGTCGCCACTCTTGATGAAAAATGGAAGAAATTTACCGAGCCAAATTCTTCGACAATAAAACAACGCTTAAGGGTAATAGAGAAATTAATCAAAAACGGCATAGCTATTTTTGTTATGGTGGGCCCCTATTGGCCGATTTTTACGAATCCAGAAACCATGCTTAAAAGATTCAAGGAAATAGGGGTGAGCCGCGTTTTTACCGAAAGCTTCAATACGGTTGGCGGAAACTGGACTGGCGTGGAAAATGTGCTTAAAAAACATTACCCGAAGCTTTTGACTAGAATGAAAGAGATGCTTTTTGATAAAAAGAAATTCTACGAATTTTATAACGAAGCCCAAAAGAAAATTAATAAATTATCAAAAGAATATAAAATTCCCGTAACCGTTTATTTCGGATTGGGCCATGCCGCCAAATTTAAAGATGAAAAAAGCAATCAAATTAAAATTACAAAAGACAATAAAAGTTAAGCCGACGAGGCCTTTTGCTTTTGATCCGACTTTTCATAAGCCTAGTCATTTTGCTTCACCGGACAATTATTGGGAGCTGGGTATTTGCTGGGAAACCTGCGATTATAAAGGCAAATTATTAGGTCTGAAGTTTTCTGACAAAGGTACGGTTGATAATCCGCTGGTCGAAATTAAAATTTATGCAAAAAACAAACTGGCAAGCGATTTTATTTCTTCCTTTGCTGAAGAAATAAAGTATCGTTATAATTTCAATTTGGATTTATCTGAATTTTATAATACTTTCAAAAAAGATAAGTTTCTTTCGTCAATTTTAAAGAAATGGCGGGGGATGCGTCCGGGCCACCCGAATTCTTTATATGAATATTTAATAATCAGTATTGTTCTGCAGAACGCGCCTGTTCGCCGCTCTATTCAGATGTTTAACGCGCTTTTGGAAAATTACGGAACATTGCTTGAATTTGACGGTAAAAAACTATGGTGTTCCTGGAGTCCTGGCGGACTCAAGAAAGTAAGCGAAGACGAATTGCGAGCGTTGAGGGTCGGTTATCGCGCAAAGTCAATTAAGAAAATTGATGATTGTTTTGCTCAAGGGTTAGCCAATGAAAATGAATTAAGGAGAAAAGACAGAGAAACGCAAATGAAAGAATTATTGAAATTATATGGCGTGGGTCCGGCAACGGTTTGGTATTTGCTATTTGACGTATTTCATCATTACAATTTTTTCAATCACATTTCACCCTGGGAGCAGAAAATTTATTCCAAATTATTTTTTAACCGCGACTCAGAAAATCCAGTACCGGTTAAAAAGTTAATAAAATATTTTGAAAGATACGGAAAATACAAACAGCTGGCGGTGAATTACGTTTGGGAAGATATTTGGTGGAAGAGAAAAAATCAGCACATCCCCTGGCTAGAAAAAGAAATTAGATTGTAATCAACCTCAATCATTCTTTGTTTGGCGCTTGTTTTTTTTCGCGGGAAGGTGTATGATTTTTTTGAAAGGAGATTAAAAATATGATAAGCCATAACGACGAAGCAGTTTTGATTGTTAGGTGCATGGACAAGAGATTGCCCGGAGCCGTGGTTGAGTATTTGAGAAGAACGGGGCGGCTTGGACATTGTTATGATCCGGCCAGGGCTGGTGCGGCCAAAGGATTACTTGACCCGGAAAAGCCGGGTTTAGCAGAATCCATTTGGAATGACATTGCAATCGGGGTGGACAAGGGCGGGGTAAAGCAGATAATCTTGTGCCATCATACCGATTGCGCGGCCTACGGAGGGAGCCGTCAATTCAGCTCTTTTGAGGAGGAGTGTAAATTCCAGATTGAGGAGATGAGGAGGGCAAGGGAGCTGATTTTGGCGAAATACCCTGATATTAAAATCAGCTTAGTTTTGGCTAAGATTATTGGCCAATCGGGCAGGGTGGAATTTGAAGAAAAGGAGTGAAGGAGATAAAAGCCTTCCGCCTAGTTCCCCAAAATCTCCGAGCAAACAGCTAGGAACTTGGAGAAAAGTTATCATCATATTGGTTTGTCTTGCGCGGTTCGCGTCCGCGTTTTTTTATTGATTGAGATTTGACTTCAATCAAAATTAGTTGAAAATTACGAGGATTATTGCTAAATTTTGACTATGAAAGACGAAAAAAATAAGAGGGTTGTGGTGGCAATGTCTGGCGGGGTTGATTCTTCGGTTGCGGCGGCGCTGTTAAAGAAAGAAGGAAGCGAAGTTTCCGGGGTTTTTCTGCGGCTTAATGGTTTTTCCGCGAAAGCGGAAGCGAGAGCCAGGCGAGTGGCGGAAATCTTGAAAATTCCTTTCAATGTTTTTAATTTTGAAAAAGAATTTAAAAAAAGAGTGGTGGATTGTTTTTTAAAAGGATACAAAGAGGGGATTACCCCTAATCCCTGTGTTATCTGCAATAAGCAAATAAAATTCGGGTTGCTGCTGGAAAAAGCTCTGAAGTTGGGGGCAGATTATATAGCCACGGGACATTACGTTAGATTAAAGAACGGAAAACTATACAGGGGAATAGATAAAAATAAAGACCAGTCTTATTTTCTTTGGCAGTTGGGACAAGCGCAATTAAAGAGAATTTTGTTCCCAGTGGGGGATATGACAAAGCCGGAAGTCAGAAAATTGGCTAAAAAATTTAAGCTGCCGGTTTTAGGCACTCCGGAGTCAATGGAGATTTGCTTTGTTCCTGGCAAATTGAAAGATTTTTTAAAAAAGCATTTAAAGCCCAAACCCGGGCCAATTTTGAATATAGAAGGAAAGGAAATCGGTTGGCATCATGGCCTGCCGTTTTATACGATTGGCCAAAGAAAGGGGATTGAGCTGTCGGGCGGACCTTATTACGCGGTTGGGAAAAACGAGAAGAAAAACGCTTTAATCGCAGCTTCTATTTTAAAAGATTCCGCGCTTTGGAGTAAAAGTTTGGTCGCTAAAAACGTTAACTGGATTTCCGGCAAACAGCCGAAATTGCCTTTGAAAGTTTTAGCTCAAATCCGCTATCATCACCCGGCCGTTCTCGCTGTCATCACCAAACTACCCGCCTTGACTCGGCGAGGCAGGCAAACTACTAATTACAAAATACAATTCACCCAGCCCCAACGAGCAATTACTCCCGGCCAATCGGTTGTTTTTTATAAGGGCAAAGAGATTGTTGGCGGAGGGATAATCTGTTAGAATAATAAATTAATATGAAAATTATTTACGATGACTTTGGCCCGCAATATGTTATTGAGGTTTATGATCCGAAGTTAAAATATCAGGGAGTTCTGGTTATTGATAATTTGGCTCTGGGCGTCAGCAAGGGAGGGATCAGAATGACGCCAACGGTTGACGTTTTGGAGGTTCAAAGATTGGCCAGGGCAATGACTTTTAAAAACGCTCTGGCTGATTTGCCTTTTGGCGGAGCAAAAGCCGGCATTGTTTTTGACCCCAGAAATTCCACTCAAGAGAGGAAAAAAGAGATTATTGAAAGTTTCGCCAGAGCCTTAAAGCCTTTTTGCCCAAAGTATTACATTACCGGGCCCGATATGAATACCGGCGAAAAAGAAATGGAGTGGTTTGCTCGGGCTGTCGGCAACTGGCGGGCGGCTACCGGAAAACCAGTTAATGTCTGTATTAAGCTTTTTGGCGATAAATGGGAAAGATGCGGCATTCCCCACGAATTCGGGTCTACTGGGTTTGGCGTGGCGGAAGCTTCAGAGGTGGCGGTAAAATTCCTGGGAAAAAATATCAAAGAAGCGACTTGCGCCATTGCCGGATTCGGGAACGTCGGCACTTTCGCTTTTAAGTATTTAAAAGAAAAGGGCGTAAAAATAACAGCGGTTTCTGATATTGACGGGGCAATTTTTAACAAGAATGGTCTGGATTTTGACGAGCTGATGAAGATAAAAGATAAGGGAGGGTCGGTGGTAAAATATCGGGCGGCAGAGAAAATGCCGCGAGATTCAATTTACGAGCTGGCGGTTGATATTTTGATTCCGGCGGCCGCAGCCGACGTGATTAACGAAAAAAATTTTAATAAAGTCCGTGCAAAAATAATCGTAGAAGGAGCTAACATCCCGATTAAGGGGGAGGGAAAACTTGAAGAGAAGCTTTATCAAAAAGGAATTTTGATTGTGCCAGATATCGTGGCTAACGCCGGCGGGGTTATCAGCTCTTTTGCCGAATACAAAGGTTATCATCCAAAGCAAATGTTTGACATTGTGGAAAAGAAGATAAACAAAATGACTGCGCTGGTTTTGGAGGAGTCAAAAAAAAGGAAACTTTTGCCCCGGCGGGTGGCTGACGAAATCGCCAAAGAAAAAGTTAAAAAAGCTATGTATGGTTCAGGCAATTAAAAATCCGCGGACTAATCGCAAAAAAAGAGTGGTTGTCGGCGGAACTTTTGAAACTCTGCATGCAGGGCACAGGGCTCTGCTGAAAAAGGCTTTTGATCTGGGTCAAGTTTTTATCGGCTTGACTTCGGACAAAATGGCCCAAAGAGCGAAAAGGAGAAAGATAAAAAGTTTTTTGTCCAGAAAAAAAGCTTTAAGAGGTTTAATAAAGAAAGAATTTAAAGCGAAGCCTGAAATTCGGAAGATAGAAAACAAGTTTGGTTTTACCCTGAAAGAAGACTATGATTATATTGTGGTTTCTCCGGAAACTTATAAAACGGCTCTGCTGATTAATAAAGAGAGAAGAAAGAAAAATAGAAAGCCTATTAAAATTTTTAAAATAAAATTTGTTTTAGCAAAAGACGGCAATACTTTAAGCAGTACCGGGATATTGAACGGCGAAATATAAAATGGTAAAATAAAATAATGGCAAACTTAAAAGATAAAGTGGCGATTATTACCGGCGCGAGAAGGGGAATGGGCAGGGCTGATGCTTTGGTTTTGGCTCGCGAGGGAGTCAAGGTTGTCGTTTCTGATGTTTCTCAAGGAGAATGCGAAAAAGTGGTGGAAGAAATTAAGAAGAACAAGGGAGAGGCGATTGCCGTGGAATGCGATGTGTCTAAAAAAGAGGATGTGGAAAAAATGGTTGGCGAGGCGATTAAAAAATGGGGGAGAGTTGATATTTTGGTGAATAACGCCGGTATTTGTCAGTTCAAGCCATTTCTGGAATTAACCGAAGAGGAATGGAACAAAACCATTGATATAAATTTAAAGGGATATTTTTTGTGCGCTCAAGCCGCGGCTAAAGAAATGGCTAAACAAAAATCGGGCGTAATAGTGAATATCGCTTCAGTGGCTATGGGCCAGCAGGGCGTGGGTTTTCCGGCGCTCGTTCATTACTGCGCTTCAAAGGGAGGGATAGCGGCAATGACCGAAGCTATGGCTTTGGAGCTGGCTCCTTTGGGAATTAGGGTTAATGCGATAGCTCCTGGAGCCATAGATACTCCGATGATTGATTCGGTTAAGGCCGACCAAAAAACAATGGAAGGCATGTTAGCGAGGGTTCCCTTGCGCCGGATGGGAAAGCCCGAAGACATAGCCAGCGCCGTGAAATTTTTGGCTTCAGACGAGAGCTCTTATATGACTGGCGCCACTATAGTGGTTGACGGCGGGTGGTTAGCCGGCTAATTTATGCGGATTGCCAGAGATACATTTTTGGCGGAGATATTAAAAAATCCGGGAGCTAAAGAGATTTTAGAAAAATTCAATTTGCCGTGCTTGAGCTGTCCGATGGCCGAACAAGAAATCGGCAGTTTGAAAATCGGCGAAGTTTGTCGTGTTTATAATATAAATCTCGTGAAATTGCTGAAAGAATTAAATGGTCTTGAAAAAAATTAAAAATTAAGGTATAATAAAAAAATATGGAAGAAAACGCAAGTACAATCAAAATTTCAACGCCAGTAGCCATTATTATTTTGGGCCTGATTATCGCCGGAGCTTTTGCTTTGTCAGCCGCGATTTATATGAACGGGGAAAAAATCAAGGATGTCGGCCAGGCCGCCTTGGTTCCTGCCGAAGAAGTTCCTGCCGGCATATCTCTTGAGGGACAGCCCATGCTTGGCGATCCCGCGGCTAAGGTCACGATTATTGAAGTTTCTGATTTCCAATGTTTTTACTGCGGAATGCATGAGAATGAAACTTTTCCTCAAATTGAAAAAGAATACGTTGCCACGGGCAAGGTAAAGGTGGTATTTATAAATTTCCCTCTTTATTTTCACGAGTATGCAGAGAAAGCGGCTGAAGCTGCCGAATGCGCCTTTGAACAAGGGAAATTTTGGGAATACAAAGAATTATTGTTTAAAAATCAGGACGCTCTGGACATTCAAAATCTTAAGACGTATGCACAGAATCTGGGTCTGGACGGGTCAATTTTTAATGCCTGCTTGGACTCTGGAAAATTTGCCAAGGCCGTGGAAAAAGATTTTCAAGCCGGGCAGGACGCAGGAGTTTCAGGTACACCGACTTTTTTCATCAACGGCGAAGAATTGGTTGGGGCCCAGCCGTTTTCTGAATTCCAAAGAATTATTGAAAGCAAGCTTAACCAGTAAAATCTCAAAAAACTATAAAAATATGGTTAAGGTCTACAGCACGCCAAGCTGCGTTTATTGCCAGAGCTTAAAAAATTTTCTAAAAGAAAAAAATATCGCTTACGAAGAAATTGACGTTTCTGTTAATGAGCAGGCGGCCGACGAAATGGTCAAAAAATCGGGCCAAATGGGGGTTCCGGTAATGGAAATTGACGGCCAGATTATTGTTGGGTTTGACCGGGCGAGAATTACGGAACTATTAAAAATTAAAGAGTAAATATGCCTATCAAAGTGGCAATAAACGGGTTGGGCAGGATAGGAAGGCCCGTTCTAAAAAAAATTTTAAACAGTCGCAGCGATCTGGAAATCGTGGCGATTAACGATTTGACCGATGCGAAAACTCTGGCTCATCTATTGAGGCACGATTCAGTTTACGGGATTTACGAAAAAACCATTGGCCCGGAAGTTAAGTTTTTTACCGAAAATGACCCGGCTAATCTGCCGTGGAAAAAACTGGAAATTGATATTGTTTTGGAGTGCTCGGGCCGGTTCACTGAAATTGAAGACGCAAAAAAACACATTGTGGCTGGCGCGAAAAAAGTAATAATTTCAGCTCCTGCCAAATCAAAAGAGGTGCCCACATTTGTTTTGGGCGTGAACGAGGCGGAATATGATTCCAAAAAAGACAATATTGTTTCAATGGCTTCATGCACGACTAATTGTTTAGCTCCGGTGGCTAAAGTTTTAAACGATAACTTCAAGATTATCCGCGGCTTTATGACAACTTCCCACAGCTATACCAATGACCAGCGCATTTTGGATCTGCCGCATAAAGACTTGAGAAGAGCTAGGGCCGCTGGTTTGAACATTATCCCCACCACCACGGGAGCGGCTTCAGCGATTGGCAAAGTCATACCGGAACTTGAGGGAAAATTAGACGGCATCGCTTTTCGCGTGCCGACTCCGGTCGTTTCAGTTTTGGATTTGATTTGTTTAGTTGAAAAAAGCGCCTCGGCGGAAGAAATCAATAATGCTTTCAAAAAAGCAGCTGGAAAAGAACTGAAAGGGATTTTAGGGGTTGAGACCGAACCATTGGTTTCCTCTGATTTTAAAGGCAATCCTTTGTCGGCTGTTATTGATTTGCCGCTGACTATGGCAAAAGACAATTTGATAAAAGTTGTCGCTTGGTACGACAACGAATGGGCCTACGCTTGCCGCCTGGCCGA
>JAZDGI010000005.1:0-71254 GCA_043807085.1 bacterium
CCGCCGCCGAGTTTCAGCGCTCTGCCTAAAAGAGCTATGGCATTATAAACAGCTCCTTCGGCAGGGCCAGCCCCTTCGGTTTTGAATTCAAACCGGCCATGCTCTTTGAATCCGAGCTGCCGAACGGCATACTCTTTTATATACTCGGCAATGTCTGCCTGCAATTTGACGTCCGGAGAGCTAGAAGAGAGTATTTTTTTGATCTCTTCTGTTGTGATACCGCGGCTTTGGGCCTCGGCCTGGATCGCTATGCCCGCGGCTTCTGCCACGCGGCCAGCCACCTCCGCCTCTTGCCTC
Organism: bacterium; assembly: GCA_043807085.1. Classification (GTDB taxonomy): domain Bacteria; phylum Patescibacteriota; class Minisyncoccia; order Minisyncoccales; family JAZDGI01; genus JAZDGI01. Next base: position 298 of record JAZDGI010000005.1, read on the forward strand.
TTCTGCGACGCGAGAGCATCCTGGATTTCTTTTGGAGGAATTACCTCTTTTATTTGAATCCCATTATCCTCCACTTGTACTCCCCACTCATCTCTAAGCATCTCTATCAAGGGATCAAAACAAAACTCTGCCCACACAGCTCCAGGATCCTTATAGTTTTTAAGGATCTCGTCAAACGTTTTCGTTCCGATCCACCCGGTAAACCGCGCGTTTAAACGCGCCATCACATTTTCCAGCCAATTAGATGGGGCGACAAAAAGCGCCCGACGAGGATTCCCCACCCGGATGGTTACCAAGAACTTAACGTCCAAGGCGTACCTCTCCGGCGGCGCTGTTTCAGCTCCGGCTATCTGGGTGAAATAAACATCTGGCCGGACAAAGATGTAGTCCAGGATTTCTTCATGGAACTGAACCACTTCCTTGCCGGCGACGAGTTGAAGGTCTTGCCATCGGAATTTGTAATTGAAAACTCTGTCAAGCGGCCAAATTCCGACAAACCTTAACCCGCCGAAAAAATGTTTTTCCCCTCTCGGCGAAACCCTCACCTCTGCATCATCGTCCAGCTCATGCTTTTCCCACGCCACAACGATCTTCTTGCAAGCCCCGAATCTGGTTATGGCCTTGGCCGTCCCCTCGCTGACTATAGTGAATCTAAAAAGCAGGAAAAATAATGCTATAAGTACTATAGGAAAGCCCCACCACCCAACAACGTCAACAGCCCTTAATGTTGACAAAGTAGCTATGGTCAATATCGTTAGCAACGTAACCATTGTTTTCCCTCTCCTTATTCATTTGTAAAACTTCCGGAAGCCGGAAGCCAAAGGCAAACTCTTTGGACTTTTATCATAACATTTCTCTCTCCTTTTGTCAATCAGGCTATTTTTTCTTTTTGCTCTTTTTTATTTGTGGTATTATATATTAACAATGCGCTTTACCCTGCCACAATTTATTGAGCACGAAGCCAAAATTATCGGACCCTTGACTTTCAAGCAGGTGCTCTTTTTCACGGCGCCCTTGGCCGCCGACTTTATTTTCTATTTTTCTTTCGGAAAAAAATATCCTCTTTTGTTCTGGCTGCTGGCCATAGTTTTGGTTGCGATCGGCGGCATTTTCGCTTTCGCCAAACCAGGAGGCAGAGATATGATTACCTTTATCGGCAACTTGTTAAAATTTTCCATCTCCCCGAAAATGTATATCTGGAAAAGGAAGGGCCAGGCAGACCTGACTTTCAAAAAAGAGGAAACGAAAAAAGACGAAGCCGCGGCAGGCTCCAGGCCAAAACCATCGGGACAGAGCCATCTTTCCCGCCTTGTGGTAAAAGTTGAAACCAAAAAATAAATTATGCAGGGCAGTACACAGCAATTTTTGGAAATAAACCAAATTAAAGAAGGAGTGGTTGTCTTGAAAAACAAATCCTTAAGGGGGATAATTATGGTTTCTTCCCTTAATTTCGCTTTAAAATCAGAAGACGAACAAAATGCCATTATTTATCAGTTTCAAAATTTCTTGAACTCCTTGGATTTTCCAGTGGAAATCTCCATACAATCAAGGAGGCTGAATATCACGGGGTATCTGGAAAAACTGAAAGAACTGGAAGGAAAACAGGAAAACGAACTGCTGAAAACCCAGACTGCCAGCTATCGGGAATTTATCAAAAATTTAATAGCCGGCGGCTCTATTATGGCTAAATCATTTTTTGTAGCCGTGCCTTTTTTCTTAGTGGACGTTCCCGGAATGACAAGCGGAAAAGCTTTTCTGAAAAAACAAGAGGCGGGCGCTTTGAGCGAAGAAAAGTTTCAAAGAGCCAAGTCCCAGCTCTGGCAAAGAATGGAATACGTGTCTATGGGACTAAAAAGATGCGGGCTTCAAACCGTTCCGCTGAACACCGCGGAGCTGATTGAACTTTTTTGGTCGGCTTACCATCCGGAAGAGGCCGAATTCGGCTATTATCCGGAAATTCCCCCGGAATTAATCACATGAAACTGCCTTTCTTAAAATTTCCCAAAAAACAAAAAACCAGCCCCAAGATATTTGAGGCTCCGCCGATTGATTTAAAAGACATTATCGCGCCGTCATCTATTGTCCTATCTTCGGATTACTTAAAGCTGGGCCAGCGGCTGGCCAAATCTTTTTTCATTTTTTCTTTCCCAAGATATTTAAACACGTCCTGGTTTTCGCCGATCGTCAACCTGGACACGCCAATGGATATTGGCCTGCATATAAACCCGTCTGACACCGGCCATATTTTAAAACAGCTGCGCAGAAAAGTCACCGAGGTGCAGGCAGAAATTGCCGAAAGGGAAAGCAAGGGATTGATTCGCGACCCGGCCTTAGAAACTGCCTATCAAGATCTGGAAGGGTTGAGAGACGGCTTAACGACCGCTCAAGAAAAAATGTTCAAGCTGGGAATTTACCTGACGGTTTACGCTGAAAATAAGGATCAGCTAAGAGAACTTGAAACGACTTTAAGATCTCTCCTGGAATCAAGACTGATTTATATCAAGCCGGCTCTTTACCAGCAAAAAGAAGGCTTTAATTCCTGCCTGCCCCAAGGACAGGACCAGCTCCAAGTTTTCACTCCTATGAACACCGACCCCCTGTCCAGCACGTTCCCTTTTATTTCTTTTGACTTAAGTTCCAGCGATGGAATTCTTTACGGGGTTAACCAGCATAACAATTCTCTGGTTTTATTTGACAGGTTTAGCCTGGAAAACGCCAACTTTACTATTTTCGCGAAATCAGGAGGCGGCAAATCCTATATGGTAAAGCTGGAAGTTTTGCGCGCCTTAATGCTTGGTATTGATTCAATTATCGTTGACCCGGAAAACGAATACCAGTTTTTATCTGACGCTGTCGGAGGGTCGTTTTTCAATATCTCCTTGGCTTCAACTCACCATATCAATCCATTTGATTTGCCCTCGCCCCGCGAAGACGAAAAGCCGGAAGACGTTTTAAGGTCTAATATCATCAACCTGGTCGGTTTATTGAGAATTCTGCTGGGCGGACTGACTCCGGAAGAGGACGCCGTTATTGACAGGGCGCTTACAGAAACCTACGCCGCCAAAGACATAACCCCGCAAACGAATCCCTCTCTCTGGCAAGAAAGAACGCCTTTAATGTCTGACTTTGAAACAATCCTTGAGGGGATGGAAGGAGCCGAATCTTTGGTAAAAAGAGTCAGAAAATTCACCAAAGGAACTTTCTCGCAGTTTTTCAATCAGCCCACCAACATCTCAATGGATAAAGGCTTGGTGGTTTTTGGCATCAGGGACATGGAAGACGAATTAAGGGCCTCGGCAATGTTCATTATTATGCGGTACATCTGGAACAAAGTAAGGTCTGAACTGAAAAAAAGAATTCTTGTTATTGACGAGGCCTGGTGGATGATGAAATCGGGAGACGGAGCTTCCTTTTTGTTTGGCATTTGCAAAAGATCAAGGAAATACTGGCTGGGGGTAACCACCATAACCCAAGACGTTAACGACTTTATGAAATCGGAATACGGACAGCCGATTATCACTAACTCTTCTATGCAATTTTTAATGAAGCAGAGCCCGGCGACAATTGATTTGGTCGCAAAAACATTCAATCTGACCGAAGAGGAAAAATATGTTTTACTGGAAGCGGAAGTGGGAGAGGGCATATTTTTTGCCGGCCAAAAACACGTGGTAGTCAAAGTCGTGGCCTCGTATGCCGAGGACCAGATTATAACCACGGCGCCTGAAGAAGTTTTAAAAATTAAGAAAGCGAAAGAAAATGCCAAAGGTCAGCCCCTTAGATCCTGATTTCTTGCTTATCGCCCTGCCTTTCGCCGCCTTTATTGATATTCTTGATTTCGTTTTTGATATCGGGACTGTTGTTAATTTGCTTTTGGGCGGCGCGCTAATTTGGTGGTTTGCCTGGAGAACCGGACAGCAAACAGACAAACGAGAACTAAAGCAAAAGCTTGAAACGCGCCAGCAACAAAAACGAACTCTCAAAACAGCTGCCAAAAGAGCTTTGAAAAGAGGGCTTTTTGCGTTTATTTTAGAGCTTATTCCGATTGTTAACCTTATTCCTTTTTGGCTTATCTTTGTGCTCTCGGCCCTGAAAGAGCAGCCGGAAAGCAAAGAGACTCCACAAATGGCTAAGGCCGAGGCCTGATTATTATTCTTCTCTCTCTGCCTTCTCCCTGGCTTTCCGAAATCACATCGCTACGGCCGGCCAATTCCATATGGACAATCCTCCTTTCGTAAGCTGGCATGCAGTCTAATATTTTCTCTTTTTTAATCAGGGCGACTTCATCGGCCGAAGAGCGAGCCAGCTCTTTTAGATACTCAATTTTTCTTTTTTTGTAGTTATTAATGTCTAAATCAATAAAAAAATTTTCAGCAGTGTTTTTTTTCAGGATTATGCCTAAAATTCGCTGAAGCTCCAGCAGGGTTTCTCCTTCTTGGCCTATTAAAACTTGGGGGTCGTCGCTTTTCAGGCTTATAGAAAGGGCTGATTCTTTTTGAGATATAAAATCAACCTCTGTTCCGCCAAAGGTCATCTTTTTAAAAAACTCCTCAACGATTTTTTTCGCTTTTTCAAGGTTTAACTTGCCCATAACGGTTTGGTTTGAAAATTAAATGCTGTTGAAAAATGGAAAACAGGCTTGAAACCAGCCAATAAAGACCGATGGCCGAAGGAAGCCTCCATAAAATAAAAACGGTAAAAATCGGGAAAAAATAAAGCATCTGTTTTTGCATCATCCCGCCCATTCCTTGCCCGCCGCCATATTTATTTTGATGCCAGCCTTGAAAAAACTGGGCCGCGGCCGCCAAAATAGCGAAACCCCAGAAGGGAGAGCTTAAATCAATTACCCCCAGAAAAGAAGGATTAATTGCCTCGGGCCTTGGCACAAAGCTGTAAAGCCGCGATAATTGCTCCGGGTCAAACCCTGTCCAAAAAACGCGGTAAAGAGCGAACAAAATCGGCAGCTGCAGAAGCAAGGGCAGACAGCCGCCGAAAGGATTGATTTTTGCCTGGCGGTAAAGAGCCATTGTCTCCGCGCTCTGCTTTTCCTTGTCATCTTTAAATTTTTTGCGGATTTCTTGGATTTTCGGCTGAATCTCGGACATAATCTTTTGCGTCTTTATTGACTTGACCATAGACGGATATAAAACCAACCTGATGAACGCGGTTAGCAAAATAACGGCTACGCCAAAATCGCTTCCCGGCACATATTCATAAAGCAAAACCAGCGCGTTAAAAAGCGGCTGGTAAAGTATTAAATTAAAAATATTAATTAAGGAATCCATTGATTGCACTTTAAGATCCTTTTCATTGCCATCCAGCCGCCTTTGGCCGCGCCGTGCTTGCTGATCGCCTGGCTCGCGTATCCCGAACAGGAAGGATAGAACCTGCAGTTACCGCCCAAAAAAGGAGAAACAACCAGCTGATAAATTTTTATAATTTTCAAAATGATTATTTGGAGCATTTTGGGAAAACTTTCTCAACGAGCTCTTTGATCTCCTTGACGCTTTTTTCTTTTATCTCGGGGAGGGCGATAAAAACGACATCGCTCGGCGTTCTAAGATTAATAATGACTGCTCTCGCTATCTCGCTTAGTCTTCTTTTTATCTTGTTGCGCGCAACGGCTTTTTGGGAAACCTTCAGGGAAACCGAGAAGGCAACCCTCGTCCAACTTAAATCATTCGGCAAAGCCTTTAAGATTAAAAAACCAGCGTTAAAAGCCTTTCCCTTCTTAAAAACCCGGTCAATATCCGCTCTCTTTTTCAGCCTGCACTTAAGGGGCAACATTTGATTTATATATTAAGAGATCAAACGGTTAATCTGCGGCGCTTCTTTTTCCGCCGGTTAGCGACGACCCTTCTCCCTCCGCCGCTCTTTTGTCTTTTTAAAAATCCATGAGATCTCTTTCTTTTTTTCTTTTTAGGCTGGTAAGTAAAACTCATAATAATTAATAATCGCAAAAAAATAAGGCCGTGTCAATGTTTTTGTCGTCCGCACAGGTTCTCCACAGGATATCAACAAAAAGTTTTATTTTATATCAAATTTACATTTATCCCTTGATGAGTATAATTAAAACATGACCAACGAAGAGCTTTGGCAAGCGGTTCTAGCCCAAATCCAGCTGACTATTTCTTCAGCCAATTTCACCACTTGGTTTAAAAACACGGGCATTGTTTCAATTGGCCAGGGAGAGGCGGCAATCTCCGTGCCAAACTCGTTTGCCAAGGAATGGCTTGAACAAAAATACAAAAAGCAGATTTTAAAAATTATTCACAGCCTAAACGAAGAGGTTAAAGACGTTAGGTATTTGATTGAAAAAACGGAATCAAAAACCATCAGAAGGCCGGCGGTTTCTTTCCCGGAACCCGGACAGCTTGACTTCCAGGAATTCAAAACCGACAAAGAAACCAATCTTAACCCTCGTTATACTTTTGACAATTTCATCGTCGGCTCGTTTAACGAACTGCCTCACGCCGCGGCCTGGGCCACGTCAAAAAATCCGGGCGCGGTTTACAATCCTCTTTTTATCTACGGAGGAGTGGGGCTTGGGAAGACCCATCTTCTTCAGGCCCTGGGCAACGAAATCGTTAAAAATTTTCCACAAAAAAAAGTAAAGTACGTTGCTTCGGAAAAGTTTACTTCTGGCGTAATAACTTCTATAAAAAATCGGGAGATTGAAGCCTTTAAGGCAAAATACCGGCTCATTGACGTTTTGATTATTGACGATATCCAGTTCTTGGCCGGGAAAGAAAAGACCCAGGAAGAATTCTTCCACATTTTCAACGGCCTTTACGAAAAGAGCAAGCAGATTATCCTTTCCTCTGACAGGCCGCCAAAGGCTATTCAGGCCCTGACAGAAAGATTGCGATCCAGGTTTGAGGGAGGCATGATCGCTGACATCAGCTCGCCCGACTATGAAACAAGAGTGGCGATTCTTAAGGGCAAATGCCAAGAAAAAAACATTAATTTCCCAGAAGAGGTTTTAGGCTTTATTGCCAATAATATTCAGAGAAACGTCAGAGAGTTGGAGGGAGCTCTAAACCGCTTGGTCGCCCACCAAAAACTCCAAAACCAAACGCTGGACATTGAAGCAGCCAAAGCCCTGTTAAAGAGCTTCCTTCTCTCGCCAAGCAGGATAATCAGCGTAAAAAAAATAATCCAGTCGGTCGCAGAGCTTTACGATCTTAAAGAAAAAGATCTTTTACTGACCTCAAGGAAAAAAGAAATTGTCAGGCCCAGACAAATAGCAATGTATCTGATGAGAGAAGAAACTAAAAGCTCTTTCCCTTTTATCGGCCGCAGGTTTGCCGGGAAAGACCACACGACAGCCATTCACGCCTTTCAAAAAATCGCCAGAGAGCTGGAAAGCGACCAGGAGCTAGCCGAAGAAATTTCACTGATTAAAGAGAGGATATATAACGGCTGACGGTGTTAATTATTTGTGGAAAACTTCGTTCTTTTTTTCCAGCCCGTTCTAACGCCAATTCTTCCCCAGCTTTTCCACGTAGATATCAAGGCCATTTTTAAAGCGCCGATAGACGGCGGAAAAAACTTATCCACAGCGCCAACAACAACAATAAACGTTTAAAATATTATTATTAAAAAACCTAAAAGATTATGAAAATTATTATTCTGCAGGAAAAATTAAAACAAGGACTTAATCTCGTAGAGAGAATGGCGTCAAAACTTACAACTCTGCCGATTTTAAATAACATTTTGCTGAAAACAGAAAAAAACTTTCTTAATATTGCGGCCACCGATCTTGAGGTTGGCATAAACTGGTGGGTCTTAGCTAAAACCGAGGAAGAAGGCTCTTTGGTTTTACCATCGCAAACAATATCCAGCCTGATTAATTTTTTACCTAACAAGCCCTTAAGTATTAACTCAAAAGGGCTGATCGCCAACTTGGAATGCGAGAATTATAAGTCAACCGTGAAAAGCCTTGACCCAAACGAATTTCCCGCTATACCCGTTCTTTCTGACGGCGAGAGCTTGGAGCTTCCGGCCGGCCTCCTGTGTGAAGGACTTAGCCGCGTGGCCGGCATTGCCGCCCCCTCAACAACTAGGCCGGAAATCTCCGGAGTGTATTTTATTTTTCAAAAAGGCATGGTTAAAATGGTGGCTACCGACAGCTTTAGGCTGGGAGAAAAAACTATTATTAATAAAAAAGACGGAGAAGTAGGCAAGGATCGCTCTTTCATTTTGCCCCAAAAGGCGGCTCGCGAAGTTATTAATATCTTTGGCCAGAGAGAAGGGGATGTGAAAATTTATTTTTCGCCAAATCAGGTAATGTTTGAGGCCTCAATGGCCGAAACCAAGCATCCGCAAGTCCAGCTTGTTTCTCGTTTGATTGAGGGAGAGTTCCCTGACTATCAAGAGATAATTCCCCAGACATACACGAGCAGGGTAGCTGTTTTAAAAAAGGAGCTTTTAAATCAGGTTAAGGCTGCCGGCTTGTTCAGCGGCCGGACCAACGAGATAAAGTTAAAAATAAATCCAAAAACAAAAGGCGAGGGTGAGGTTGAAATTATGAGCCAAAGCCAAGATCTCGGAGAGTACCGCGGCCTGATTCGGTCCGAAGTAAAAGGCAAGGGGCTAGAGATTTCTTTTAATCATCGCTTTCTGCTGGAAGGGTTGTCCAGCCAGTCTTCCGATCAGGCGAAAGACGGAAAAAACGAAGAAATTATTTTTGAATTAACCGGCGAGGATGGGCCAGCTATTTTAAAGACGGACCAGGAACCGGGCTTTGTTTATGTTTTAATGCCGATTAAAAAAGGCTAACTTATTAGATGCGGCAGTTAAGGTTTTTATTTTTATTTCTCGCCGCCGCCATTTTAATGGCGGCCTTTGATTTTGTTTTTGTCTTATTCTCTTTGCCGCAAGTCGCAGATGTTTTACCCTTAGACGGAGAGCGGAACGTTTCAGAGAGAGCTGTGATTACCATACGTTTTAACAAGCCGGTTTCCAGGCAAGAGCTGAAGCATTTAATTTTTCCCGAAACTTACGGCGAGTGGAAATTTACAGACCCTTTGATTAAAAATCATTTATTCAAAACATTAACTTTCATTCCGGCAGAAAAATTCAGTCCGGGAACGCAGTTTTTTGTAAGATTAGAAAATATCAGAGGGTTCGGACTTGGCGCGGAAAACTTTTTTGCTTTTTCTTTTAGGACTGCGCCGGACAAAGAGGCTCTGGCAAAGAGGGTCACCTTGCTTGAAACCCCCTTGGATTGGCAAGATCATAAGCTGTCTTGCGAGGCGGCCTCTTTAAAAATGGCGCTTTGCGGGAAAGGGATAAGGGTTTCCGAGGAAGAAATAATGGCAGAAATAGGCGTTGACACGACCTCCAGGCAGGGAAAGGTCTGGGGGGACCCTTATGAAAAATTTGTCGGGGAGATTGATGGCAGAATTTGTCAAACAGGCTATGGGGCTTATTGGCCGGCAGTAGCCCGGGCGGCTCTTAAGTGGAGGGAAAGCGAAAGTTTCACGAATTGGAATTTGGAAAATTTAATTAACGAGATTGAGCAGAAAAATCCAGTTGTCGTTTGGGGGGTACTCCCTGATAAGCCATTGACTGATTGTTCTTGGTATACGAGAGAGGGAAAATATGTAAAAGCTTTTAGAGAGGCGCACGTCAGATTGCTGATAGGGTTTGTCGGGCCGGCAGATTCCCCTTCTCAAATTATTTTGAACGATCCTTTGGCTGGCCAGCTTTACTGGTCAACCGCTGACTTTCTTAAGAATTGGAGCGCGTTTAATAACAGCGGAGTGGCGGTCAGGTAGAAGAGAGCAGGGGGATCGCTTTTTCCAGGAATTGATGCCAAATAGGCGCCGCAAGCATGGCGCCTGGCTTGCCGGGCGAGATATTGTTGCTGTTTCCCGCCCAGACACCGACAACGATTGACGGGGTATAGCCAATAGTCCAAGCGTCGCGGTAGTCCTGGGAGGTTCCGGTTTTAACGGCAACCTTATAATTATCAAAATAAAGGGCGGACCTCGGGCCAAAAAGCGGAGTGCGGGCTTCATTATCCGCCAAAATATCAGTGATTAAATCAGCCACGCTGCTTTCTATGACTCTTTTTGGGTCTTTTTTGTTTTCAAAAACGATATTGCCTTTTCCGTCTTCAATTTTTAAAATCGCTGTTGGCGCTAGTTTTACTCCGCTGTTGGCGAAAACGCCGTAAGCCGAAGCCATCTCCAGCAGCTTTACTTCCCAGCCCCCAAGAACGATTGATGGCCCAAAGGGAGGCTTTAAAGTCGTGATGCCGAGGGATTGGGCTGTTTTTATGCTGTTTTCCAGACCGGCCAACTCCAGAAGAACCTTTACCGAAGGAACGTTCAGCGACTGGGCCAGGGCTTCTCTTAGCGTAACCGGACCGCGGAACTTCCCGTCGTAGTTTTGGGGCGTATATTCTTTTTCTCCCCAGACGCCAAAATTAGTCGGTTCGTCTACAGCGACATATTTGTCGTCGTATCCGTTTTCAAAGGCCGTGGCGTAAACAAACGGCTTAAAAGAGGAGCCTGGTTGCCGGCCAGGATTTTCTTTTGTGCCGACGACAACATTAAATTTTGGGTCGAATAAACAGGTTTTGCCAGAAACGCAATCTTTCGGATAGGGCTCGGCGTTGTAATCTCCGGTTCCGACGGTTAGAGCCAGCACCTCGCCGGTTTTTGGGCTGATGGCCACTAGTCCGGCATTGTGGACGTTGGCTGGCTTGTTTTTTTCAACCCCTTCTCTGGTGGCTTTTTCAGCTGCCTCCTGCAGTCGCCAGTCAAGAGTCGTGTAAACTTTTAACCCGCCAGACATTAAAAAATCTTCGTCGTATTTTTCTTCCAGCTGCTGCTTGACCCACAGGGTGAAATAAGGAGCTTTTAGCTGGGCCTGTTTTTCTTTGAAGTTTATTTCCCGCTGTTTTGCCGCGCCAGCTTCTTCTTCTGAAACAAACCCGACCTTAGCCATTCTATTTAAGACATAATCTTTTCTCGCCAAAAGACTTGCTTTGTTTTCGCCGTAAGGAGAGAGATAGGACGGCCCCTGGATTAGAGCCGCCAGGGTCGCGGCCTCCTCAAGAGAAAGATCAGAAGAAGACTTTTCAAAATAAGTTTGGCTGGCCGCTTCAACGCCGTAAGCGTTTTGGCCGAAAGGAATTTGATTGAGATACCATTCTAAAATCTGATCTTTTGAGTAGCGGCGATCCACCTCAATGGCCAAGACAATTTCCCTGATTTTTCTTTCAGCGGTTTTTTTGTTGGATAGAAAAGTGGATCTTATCAGCTGCTGGGGAATGGTTGATCCTCCGTAGGTAGGCTTGCCGATTTTTAAATCAGCCAAAATGGCTCTGGCGATTCCTTTTGGGTCAATGCCCCAATGGCTGTAAAAACTAGAGTCTTCCGCGGCGATGACCGCGTTTTTTAAAATATCCGGAATTGAGGACAAAGGCGTCCACGTCCTTTTTTCTTCGCCGTAGACTTCATACAAAAGAACCTGGCCTGTGCGGTCGTAGATTTTGGTTGATTGAGGGATCTGTCTCTCGGTGAAAACTTCCGGTCTGGGGAAGTCTTTAGTGTAATAGAAAAACAAAAACAGGCTTCCGAACAAAAAAATCGCCGAGCCCCCGGCTAAAATCTTTAGAGCCAGAAACCATTTCCCGGAGCTTTTTAGGATATTTTTTCGCCTGAAGACGCGTCTGGGCATAGTAATTATTTTAGCAAAAAAAGACCCCTCTTGACAAGGGTTCTAGGTTTGCTAAAATAAAAATATAAATATGAATAAGATAGCTAGTCAAAAATTCTGTTTTTATTGCTGGTGCCATAACTCCAGAAGCTGGCTGTTTTGTTTTGTGTAACCCTCGTCTTTAAGAGCAGCCAGTTTCTTTAAGGAGCTGGCTGTTTTTGTTTGGCTTGAGGCGCGGCCGCGACTAGTATCGGCCGCTCTCCAGGCTGAAAATTTAAAAATCAGCCAGAGGGCCTGGGTTCTGGCGAAAAAAAAGAAAGGAGAAAAACATGCATCCTCGTTTTCACCCCGTATGTCCAATGTGGCCTTAAATAGATGAGGCCAAACCAGCGGGCGGAGAAGGGTCGTTCTTCTCCGTTCGCTGGGACTCGGCGAGAAGGAGTCGCCGTCAACAAAGGCCGAGGAGAGAGTAGAGATACTTTCTCCTTGGCCCCCTTTCATTCTTCTCGGTCTTAGTATGTTATATTTTGAAACAATATGGCCCTGTTTAAGTTTTTGTATGCCAACACAAGGAATAAAGACATGCTTTACGCGGCGGGGATGTTTCTTCCAGACCCGACCTTTTTGGTTGGCGTTAATTTCAAAAATTATATTTTTTTAGACCAGAGGACCTTGAGACTGTTCAAAGAAAAAAACAGAAACCCCGGAATTAAGGCCGTTCTTTTAGACCCCCTCTTAGAGGAGGCTAAAAAGATAAAAGAAAAAACGACGTTAGCCGAGAAACTGGCCTTCTGCCTTTTTAAAAAATATAACCTTTTTGGAAGGCTGGTTGACGTTCCTTCGGATTTTCCCCTTTCTTTGGCCGATTTTCTTAGGGCGAAAGGAGCGATTCTCTCCCCTGAAAATCCCTTCTGGCCGAAGAGAGATCGAAAATCGCCAGAGGAGGTGGAGATAATGCGGCAAGGCGTCAAAAAAATCCAAAAAGTTTTCGCTCTTATCCGGAACATTCTTGCAGATGCCCGTATTGTCCGCGGCAAAATTGTTTATCAAAATAAGCTTCTCACTAGCGAATTCCTTAAAAAGAAAGCCGAACTTCTGTTGATAGAAGAAGGGATGAGGAGCGAAGAGGGAATTATTATCTCTTCTGGAGGGCAATCTGCTCTCCCTCATCATCCTGGTAGCGGACCGATAAGCCCTTGCGCCCCTGTTATTTGCGATATTTTTCCTCGGGATTCAGAAACAGGGTATTTTGTTGATATGACCAGAGTCTTTTTGAAAGGAAAGCCATCGGCCAAGCTTCAAAAGATGTACGCTGCGGTAAAAAATGCCCAAGCAGAAGCAATAAAAAAAGTCAGGCCAGAGGTAAAAGCCTTTGAAATTTATGACGCATGCAATAACTTTTTTAAAAAATTGGGATATGCAACGCGAGGGGACAAGGGGTTTATCCATGGGGCTGGCCACGGCGTCGGTCTGGACATTCACGAGCCGCCTTTTTTAGCTGGCTGGTCAGACTCGGTTCTCGTCCCGGGCAACGTGCTGACGATTGAACCCGGCTTGTATTATCCCAAGATCGGCGGAATACGCATTGAGGATATGGTTTATGTGTCTAAAAAAGGATGCGAAGTTCTCTCTGCTTGCTCCGAGAAAGAAAGCTGGGTTATCTCCTAGTTTGTCTTCGGCTTGAGATGGATGTATATTAAAAGAATGAAGAGAAATACCGATCCTAAAAAAATAGAAGAAGCAGTATCCTCTCGTTTTATCGAAAGAATCTATCCATCAAAAAAGGCTCTAGAAGATTTTTTGAAATCAGGCAGAAGAATGGATATTTACATTGGTTTTGATCCTACAGGGCCAGAGCTTCATTTAGGACATTCTACAAATTTTTTGCTTCTTAAAAAATTTCAAGAATTAGGGCACAAAGTTATTCTTCTCGTCGGCGATTTTACTGCTCGGATTGGCGACCCAACGGGAAAGTCAATTACCAGGAGAGCTTTAACGAAAGAGCAGGTTTTAGAAAATTGCAAAACCTACGAAAACCAAGCGAGTAAAATCTTAGATTTTAATTCTAATGCCAACCCTGTTGTAATAAAATTTAACAGCCAGTGGCTGAGCAAACTAACGCTAGAAGACGTTATTAAATTAACTGCCCATTTTACAGTTAACCAAATGATCCAAAGAGATATGTTTCAACAGAGGATAGAAGAAAAGAAGGAAATTTATATAAATGAGTTTTTGTATCCTATGTTGCAAGGATATGATTCAGCAACACTTGGTGTGGATATTGAGGTTGGCGGTACAGACCAAACCTTTAACATGTTAGTAGGGCGAGACCTTGTCAGGATTTATAAAAATAAAGAAAAATTCGTTATTACAACTCCCTTGTTAATTAATCCCAAAACCGGCAAAAAATTGATGTCAAAAAGTGAAGGAGGTTATATCGCCCTGAACGATTCTCCTCAAGAAATGTATGGGAAAGTGATGGCTTTACCCGATGAAGTAATTATCTCTTGCTTGCAATTATGCACAGAGATGCCATTGGTAGAGATTCAAGTGATGGAAAAAAATCTAAAACAAAAGCAATGTAATCCCCGCGATTTAAAAATAAAATTGGCCAAGGAAATCGTTAGTATCTATCATGGTCAAAAATTTGCGCTTTTAGCGGAAAAAGAGTTTGAAAAAGTTTTTAAAGACAAAGAGCTGCCGACAGAAATTCCGGGAGTTTTTGTGCGGGAAAAAACCCTAAACATCCTTGACTTGTTGGTTAAAACAAAGCTAGCCGCTTCCAAGTCCGAAGCCAAAAGGCTGGTTTTGCAAAAAGGAGTTAGGGTGGATGGAGCTGTTTTAGACGACTGGAAAGCGGTTGTAGCGATAAAAAAAGACTTGGTGGCGCAAGTCGGCAAAAGAAAAGTCGTTAAGGTTATTTAAAACAAAACCCCGAGACATGCTCGGGGTTTTGGCTACTCAACTTCTTCTTTTTCTTCGGTTTCTTCTAGGTAAATCATGAATGCAGTTTCTTATTCTTAAATTTTTGGGATTTCGACCTTTGAGGTCTGTGTAGGAGCATTATATAGCTTCCAAAGCCGCTGTCAAGCGGCTTTTGTTAGATCATCTCTATTTTAAAATCTTTTTTCTTTTTTGACCAAGCCCATATCTCCACCTCGGCGCTAAAAGCCGCTTTTGGCGCTATTTTATTTTCTTTAAAAAACTTTTGTATTTTTTTTCGTCTGGCCGATAAATTAGACACAGTGGTTAGCTGAATGAATTTAAGGCCTCCGGTTGTTTTTTTGCAGCAGACCATATCAAAAACGCCGAAGATATCGTTTTGTTTGAACCTGACTTTCGGCGGATACCAGTAAGCCCATTTGTCTTCGCAGAGAATTTGGACCGCTTTTTTTCTAATTTCAGCCTCCCTCGGCATTATTATATTTTCAAATTAGAGTAAATATTTTGAACGCTTTCTAACTCGTCTAGCGCGCCAAATAATTTTTGACATGATTCTTTTGCTCTTTTCTCGGCGTCAATTTCTTCTTTTGGCACCCACTCCAGAGAAGAGTCCTCGCTCTTGATTCCTTTTTCTTCCAGCCCTTTTCTTGTTTTTTCCAATTCTTCCGGCTTGGTGTAGATCTCTAAAATATCATTGCGCCAAACAACGTCCTGCGCCCCTGCCTCAATCGCTGACATCTCTAATTCTTCGCGGGACTTCATTTGTGGATCGGGGGCTGGCGGCTGGGAATTTATCGTTATTACTCCCTTTCTTTCAAACATCCACTTGACCGCTCCTTCGGCAACTAATTTCCCCCCGTACTGGTTTAGAGTCTGCTTTATTTCTCCGAGAGCGCGGTTTTTATTGTCGGTTATCCCCTCAATAATTATCGCTATTCCCTCGGGGCCGTAAGCCTCAAACAGAATTTCTTCCAAGCCCTCTTCTTCTTGGCCTCCTTCGGCTCTTTTAATTGCCCTTTCCACGTTTTCTTTGGGCATATTAAAATTTTTAGCTTGTTCTATGGCCATTCTTAATTTATAATTGCTTTCCGTGCTGGCTCCTCCCTCTTTGACCGCCACTGAAATAACGCGGGCCATTTTTGAAAAAATTTGGCCGCGTTTTTGATCGGTAATCTCTTTTTGGTGTTTAATTGTCTTTGCGTGGCTGTGGCCGCTCATATTTTTACTTTTCTTTTTAAGAGTAGGATACCAAATCCTGAGAAAATAGCAACGGCTATGGCTGTGGACAAGACCCAAAAGAATCCCGAAGGATTAGGCGGTTGTTCTTTTGGCTGTTCTTTGAGTTGTTCTTTCTGCTCTTGCTCGAAAAGTTCGGCAGGCAGAGCTTTTTCAACCCAGGCCAATCCTTGTTTTTTAATATCCTCAACTCTTAATTTGCTGATGCCTTTTATTCTAACCAGGTCTTCCAAGGAAGAAAACGGCCTTAAAGAAACCAATTCCAGGCCTCGAGCCTCTCCTATATGGACAATTTTGATTAGATCGCTCAGAGGAGCGGTATTAATGTCTATTTTTTCTGCGGCGAACACTCCGCGCCAGGCAAAGAAGAGGAGAAGGACCACTCTTGACAAAAGCTTCATAATATATTACAATACGAAAGATAGGCCCTAAAACTGGGGGCAGGGAACTTTTCTTAGCCGGATAGCTTGGCTCAGGCGAAGCTACTCCTCGGAAAAGCTCTAAACTTCTGTTCCAATAACTAAAGTTGCCCCCAGTTTTAGGGCTTTGTCGTTATTGTTCTTCTTCTGAGGCCACCCTGTCTAGCTCTTCAATTGTAGTGATCCCCGCTAAAACTTTAATCAGCCCGTCGCAATATATTGTTTTCATCCCTCTTTTTATTGCCAACTCCTTTATTTCTGAAACAGAGGGCTTTTTGAGTATTAATTTTTCCATTTCGTCGTCAACCAGAAAAGCTTCGTATATTCCGATTCTCCCTTTGTAGCCGGTAAAATTGCATTTTTTGCACTGGCCGGCCTTTGGTATTTTTATATTTTTTGGCGGTTTTTTAAGGGCTATCTTTATTTTTTTTAATTCTTGGCTGGACGGGGCTTCAAATTTCGCGCAGCTTGGACAAATTTTTCTGACCAGTCTTTGGGCAATAATTAAATTAATGGCTGGACCGAGATCGGCCGGGTTGGCCCCCAGATTTATGAGCCTGAAGATAGTTCCGGCGGCGTCATTGGTATGCAGGGTTGTTAAGACAAGGTGACCCGTCAGAGAGGATTGCAGTCCTATATTAGCTGTTTCTATGTCCCTGATTTCTCCTACCAAGATTACGTCCGGGTCCTGTCTGACGATTGCTCTGAGCCCTGAAACAAAATCATATCCTTTTTCCGGGGCCACCTGGGTCTGGGAAACGCCCTCAAGCCGGTATTCCACAGGGTCTTCAATGGTTATGATCTTGATTTCCGGCCGACAGACTTCTTTTAAAAAGGCGTAAAGCGTGGTGGTTTTGCCCGAGCCTGTTGGCCCGGTGACAACGATCATTCCGTTGGGTTTTTTGATTTCTTTTTTGAAAAGCTCCAGAAGATCTTTTCTCAAGCCCAAAACATCCAAGCCCATCACTGATTTTGGGTTTAAGACCCTTAAGACGATCGCTTCTCCCTCTTCTGCGGGCAAAACAGACGCTCTTATTTCAATCAGAGAAGAGGCTGTTTTAACGGAAAATCGGCCGTCTTGGGGCCGATCGGAAATATTTAGCTTGATCCCCGAAAGCAATTTAATTCTTGAAAGAAGGCTTTCGTAGATCGGTTTTTCAAAAAATAAAATATCTTGCAGCAGGCCGTCCAATCTCATCCTTAACTTGACTTCTTCTTTTTCTGCCTCAATATGAATGTCTGAAGCTCCCAGAGAAATAGCGCCGCAGAGGATGGTTTCTATAATTTTTGTCGTTTCCTCTTTAAAAGACAGCTCAATTTCTTTTTTTAGGTCAATAACGTTTTCAATTTTCTTATTTCGGCCCTGAGAGACGTCCACCAGCCCGGTAATTTCTTTTGGAGTTTCCATTTTAAAATTGTAAAATTAAAAAGAACTAATGTCAATAAAACACATAGAAATTTTGACCCTGAACTATCGGCAAACGCAAAGCGCCGGGAAAGTTTTGGCTGAAGAAATTTTGGAAACGTCCGGTCAAAAATCATTTGTCTTGGGACTGGAGGGAGAGCTAGGAGGAGGGAAGACCACTTTTTTGCAGGGGTTTGCCCAAGGGCTCGGCATTAAAGAAAAAATTACCAGTCCGACTTTCGTGATTATGAAAAGATTCAAGATCAAAAATTTAAAATTTAAGAATTTTTATCATTTTGACTGCTACCGCATCCAAAAAGCCGAAGAGATTTCGGTAACGGGGCTTAAAGAGATAATTTCTGATCCGCAAAACATTGTTGCTATTGAGTGGTCGGAGAGAATAAAAAAGATTATGCCTAAAAACGCTTTGCGGCTAAGTTTTGTTTATATGGGCAAAGACAAGAGAAAAATCGTGATAGAATAAAAGAATGCCAGAGAAAGAACGATTAATCGTTATTGACGCGAATTCGGTGATCCACCGAGCTTATCACGCTCTGCCTCCTTTGACAACGAAAAAAGGGGAATTGGCAAATGCGGTCTATGGATTTCTTTTGGTTTTTTTAAGGGTAATAAAGGAATTCCGGCCGGATTATATTGCCGCGGCTTTTGATTTGCCCCTGCCGACCTTTAGGCATGATCGTTTCAAGGAGTACAAAGCTAAAAGGCTAAAAACGCCAGACGATCTCCGCTCTCAGATAACAAAAACAAAAGAAATCCTTCTGGCTTTTGGCGTTCCGGTTTTTGAAAAGGAAAAGTTTGAGGCAGACGACATCATCGGCACTTTAGCGGAACTAGCCTCTTCTGAAATTGAAACAATAATTGTTTCGGGCGACTTTGATGTCTTGCAGCTCGTCTCTCCAAAAACCAAAGCCTATGTTTTAAGAAAGGGCGTCAAAGACATAGTTCTGTACGATGAAACTTTGGTCAGGGAAAGATATCAAGGACTAAACCAGCGCCAGATCATTGACTTTAAGGCCTTAAGGGGAGATCCTTCCGATAATATTCCCGGCGTCAGGGGTATTGGCGAAAAAACCGCCTTTGACTTAATAAAGGAATTCAACAATCTTAACAATCTTTATGAAAACATCAGCGACGTAAAGCCAAGAGCGAAAGAGCTGCTTTTGGCGCAAAAAGAAAATGCTTTTTTGAGCCGCGATCTGTCGGCCATACGCAAAGACGCGCCCATAGAGCTTGATTTAAGCAGGTGCGATTTTAATAAAAACTACAACAAGGAGGCGGCCAGGCAGGCGCTGGAATCTCTTGAGTTTTACAGCTTGATAAAAAGACTGCCGTCTTGAGCTGAAAATGTGTTATGATTAAAAATATACATTTTCTATGCGGATACGATTTTCGTTTCGGGCAATTTCAATAATTTTACTGGTGATTTCTTTTTTGCTGGCAGCGATTTTCCGGGAGAAAATCGCTGTTGCTGCCGGCTTTTTAGCTGGCGGAGGACTTCTTTTTTTTATCGTAGAGATGTGCGTTATAAAGCCCGTTCGCAAACTGCAGTCGGCTCTAAAAAAAATACGCGAAGAAAATTTCAGCTTTCGTTTGCCCCACCGGCCTTTTAATGAAATCGGCGATTTGTTCGCTATTTTTAACGAAGCCGCCCAGGCCCTGAAAGACTCAAGAGTCTCCATTGAAAAAGATAAAGCTGCTTTGGAAAAAAGCGCTTGGTCAAAGACCGAAGAATTAAAAAATCTAACTGAAAAGTTTGAGAAGAAAGTGAAAGAGGCGAATAAAGAGGTTTATGAAAAAATGGAAGAACTGGAAAGATTTAATAAGCTGGCTGTCGGTCGGGAATTAAAAATGATTGAGTTAAAGGCAAAATTAAAAAAACTCGCAAGATATGCCAAGGCAAAAGGTTAAAAAAGACAAGGAAGCGAGACTGGCCCTGCTGAATATGCTGGAAGATACCGAGGAGGCTAGGCGCCGGGCGGAAGAAGAAAAAAACAAAGCGCTGGCCGTGATCGCCAAGTTTACCGACGGCCTTTTGGTTTTTAACGGAGAGAACAGGCTTTCTTTGATAAACCCTCCGGCCGAAAATTTTTTAGAAATAAAAGGAACGGAGGCTGTAGGCCGGTCGGTCTCCGAGTTAAGCGGTTTTCCTCTTTTTGCCAAATTGTTGGCTCTAGCCGACCCGGAGCTCAAAGAGGTTTTTAGAAAAGAACTGGCGATAAAAGAAGGATTGACTCTAGAGGCAAGCGTTGTCCCAATGGGGGGACGGGAAAAAGCTGGAGCGATAATAATTCTTCACGATATTACCAGGGAAAAAGCAATTGAGAGAATGAAGACGGAGTTCGTTTCTTTGGCCGCTCATCAGCTAAGAACGCCGCTCTCGGCAATTAAGTGGACGTTAAAAATGCTTTTAGATGGAGACGTTGGCGAAATTACGGCTGAACAAAGAGAAATAGTCAACAAGAGCTACCAAAGCACGGAAAGGATGATTGATTTGGTCAATGACTTGCTTAACACGACTAAAATTGAGGAGGGCAGATATCTTTTCAGTCCGAATCTTGTTGATATTGAACCTATTTGCAGAAACGTCATAGCGTTATTGGGGCCATCAGCCAAGAGAAAAAAAATCAGCCTGAAACTTGTTGCGCCCTTTAAATCCCTGCCCAAGGTTAAGGCAGACACGGAAAAATTAAAACTGGCGATACAAAACCTTATTGATAATTCTATCAGGTATACTTTGCCTGGCGGGAAAATAAAGGTTTCTCTGGCAGGCAGCAAGAAGGAAATAGAGTTCTATGTCCAGGACAACGGCGTAGGCATCCCCCAGAGACAAAAAGAAAGGGTTTTTTCTAAGTTTTTTCGCGCTGACAACGTGCTTAGAATAGATACGGAAGGATCGGGCTTGGGTCTTTTTATCGCTAAAAATATTATTGAAGCCCACGGTGGGAAAATATGGTTTGAATCAAGGGAGGGGGAGGGCGCGACCTTTCATTTCACCTTGCCGGCGAAAGAAGAGTTTGCAGAATTCTTAAAAGAGTTTTAAAATAAAAATGTATGACAAGCAAAATTTTAATCATAGAGGACGATAAATTTTTACGCGAGCTATTAGCGCAAAAGCTTACCAAGGAAGGTTATGACAATATCCAGGCGGTTGACGGCGAAGAAGGAATAAAAATGATCAAAAGCGAACAGCCGGGATTGGTTCTTTTAGACCTAATTCTTCCTGGCATTGACGGATTTGAAGTTTTAGCAAGAATGAAGGAAGATTCTGCTGCGGCCTCAACGCCAGTTATTATTCTTTCCAATCTTGGGCAGAAAGAAGATGTTGAAAAAGGGTTGAATCTGGGAGCTGTGGACTATTTGATCAAGGCCCATTTTACCCTGGGAGAGATTATTGAAAAAGTAAGGAGAAACCTTAAATAATTTAAATGCCCGAATTGCCGGAGGTTGAGACGATACGGCGTCAATTGGCCCGGAAAATTATCGGCAAAAAATTAAACGGCCTGCCGGCCGGCAGGCAAGGCTGGAAAATTATCGGCGTGCGGAGAAGGGCCAAGCTTTTAATAATTGATTTTGTCGGCGGGCAAAACCTTATTTTTCATCTAAAACTGACCGGTCAGCTGATCTTTAACGGAAAACCTTCGGCGCATACCCGCAAGGTTTTTAATTTTGGCGACGGCTCGCGGCTAATTTTTAATGACGCCCGGAAGTTCGGCTGGTGGAAAAAAACGAAAGGAACGGAAAAGATAGAAGATAAATTCGGGCCGGAGGCCTTGGAAATTAGCCTTGATGACTTCAAAAGAGATTTATCCCGAAAACCGAATGCCAAAATCAAACCTCTCTTGATGGACCAAAAATTTATTGCCGGCATCGGCAATATTTATTCAGATGAAATTTTATTTGCCGCTAGAGTTAATCCCTTGCGCCGGGTAAAATCCTTGGAGGTTAAAGAGGTTGGGCGAATTCATCAAAGTATCAAAAAAATTTTAGTAGAGGCGATCAAGTGCGGAGGTTCGTCGGTTGAATATTATCTTGACGCTTGCGGCAAGAAGGGGGACTATGTTAAGTATCATAAAGTTTATCAAAGGGAAGGCAAAAAATGCTTTCGCTGCGGCGCGAGCATAGAAAGATTAAAAATCAGCGGCAGATCCGCTCGCTTCTGCCCCAAGTGCCAGCCTTTCGGCACGGCTCAGGGCAAGAAATAATTATGCTTATTTTTCTTTACGGGCAGGATACTTATAGATCGCGGCAAAAACTGAACGAGATGATTGGAGAATATAAATCGCTCCACAAAAAAGGGCTGAATTTTATAATTTTTGACGGCGCTGTTTATAATTTTCCCGATCTTAAAAACGAAATTGGGATCGTTTCTATGTTCAGCGACAAAAAACTGATTATCGCCAAGAATATTTTTTCTAATTTAAAGCTCAAGGACGATTTGCTGAAAAGTTCCGAAAAGCTTATGGGGCTAAAAGACATCATCTTATTTTACGAAGACGGCAAGGTTGCGGCTAGCGACGCTTTATTGAGGTTTTTGAAAAAGGAGGCTAAATGCCAGGAATTTGAGCCTTTGTCTGGCCAAAAGTTAAAAAATTGGATCAAGCTGGAATTTGAGAAGCAAAAAGCCAAGGCTTCTCCGGATGTTGCGGAAAAACTTTTCATTTCTTATGACAACGATCTCTGGCGGCTGGCTAATGATATTAAAAAGCTGGCCGTTTTTAAGTTAGGCCAAAAAGAAGAGATTAATATGACTGATTTCAGGAAGCTGGTAAAAACCGAGATTGAAAGCGATATTTTTAAAACGATTGAGGCGGCCGCTTCAAAGAATGTCAAACTAGCGCTTTCTTTACTTCACGGGCATCTTCAGGCAGGCGCTGATCCGCTCTATCTTCTCTCCATGCTGAATTACCAATTTAGAAATATATCAGAGATCAGGAGTCTAATTGAAAAGGGCGTTCAGTATCAGCTAATCGCCCCGACGACAAAGCTTCATCCTTTTGTCGTCAGAAAAACTTATGCTCTTTGTCAAAAATTTACTATGGCCGGAATTAAAAAAATCTACCAGAGTATTTTTCAGGCGGACCTAGATATTAAAACCGGGAAGGTTGACGCGGAAACAGCTCTTGATTTGCTTATTTCTGGGATTTAGCGATGGCTTTAGCAATACGGGATTTTTTTCGGTTGGCGGTATTTTTTTTGATAACCCCTGTTTTAGCGGCTTTGTCCAGGGCTTTGTAGACTTCGGACAGGAGTTTTTTTGCTTCTTCAGCTTTTTTTTGGGAAAGCAAAGATCGAGTCTCTTTCAAAATGCTTTTAACTTTGTTTTTCGCTTTTATATTTTTGGTTCTGCGCCTTTTGCTTTGGCGCAGAGCTTTTTTCGCCGACTTAGTAATAGGCATATGGTTTTTTTTACCACCTTTTAAATTTTTAATCAAGTATGCTAAAAATAAGATAGAGATGAAGGGTTTAATTAAAAAATTTATTCCTAAATTTTTAATTGGCTGGTATCATTTCGGACTGGTGTTTTTGGCTGCGATTATTTACGGCCGGCCTTCAAAAAAAATAAAAGTAATTGGGGTTACGGGCACCGACGGCAAATCAACCACCGTGCATTTAATTGCCAAAGTTTTAGAGGAAGCGGGATATAAAACGGCCCTAATGTCTTCTATTAGTTTTAAAATTGGCGAAAAAGAATTGGTGAATAAGCTCAAAATGACAATGCCTGGCCGTTTTGTTATTCAAAGATTTTTGAGCCAAGCGATAAAAGAGGGTTGTGAATATGTGGTTTTGGAAGTCAGTTCCGAAGGAACAAAACAGCACCGGCACGAATTTATTGATTTTGAAGCCGCGGTTTTTACCAATTTATCACCGGAGCATATTGAGAGCCACGGCGGTTTCGAAAATTACAAAAAAGCCAAAGGAAAATTATTTGAAGCGACAAAAAACATTCACGTCATCAATCTTGATGATGAAAACACAGATTATTTTTGGCAATTTCCGGCAAAAAAGAAGTTTGGCTACAAAATTTCCGATTACCCCGATTTAAAAATTAAATTGTTGGGAGAATTTAATAAATATAATGCCTTGGCAGCGATATATGTTGGCTTATCGCAAGGGATTGGTTTGGAGGTTTGCAAAAAAGCCGTGGAAAATTTTGAAGGGATTCCCGGCAGAATGGAAATGGTAATTCAAGAGCCGTTTAGGGCTATTGTTGATTACGCAGTCACTCCGAACGCTTTAGAGAAGGCATATCAAGCAGTAAAGCCGAATATCTGTGTCCTGGGTTCTTGCGGCGGAGGAAGGGACAAATGGAAAAGAAAGGTTCTTGGCGAGATAGCCGGAAAATATTGCGATGAAGTAATTGTTACTGACGAGGACCCTTATGATGAAAATCCGATGGAAATAATTGAGCAGGTGGCAAATGGGGCTGGTCAAAAAGCCAAAAAGATTTTAGATAGAAGAGAGGCGATAAAAAAAGCTTTGAATTTGGCAAAAGTTGGCGATACGGTAATTATTACCGGCAAGGGATGCGAACCATGGATGTGCGTGGCCGGCGGCAAAAAAATTCCGTGGGACGATCGACGGGTTGCGATCGAGGAGTTCCGGAAACTGAAAATAGTTGACAAGCCGTCCTTTATTTTCTAATATTTATTATTTAATATGTCTATACCTGAAATTACCATTTCCGGAGAAAAGATTTTTGAGGTCTTTAATTTCCCGGTTACCAATACCCTTCTTTTGAGTTTTGTCATAACTTTTAGCATAATTGCGGCCTTCTCGGCCGTTTTTAAAAAAGCTGCTTTTCTACCCGGCCGGCTTCAGAATTTCTTTGAGTGGATTCTGGAGTCGCTTTATAATTTTTTCCATTCAATTACTCTTTCTAAGGAGAAAACAATAGAAATTTTTCCTATTGCCGCCACCTTATTTTTGCTGATTTTGGCGTCAAACCTTATGGAACTAGTTCCGGGTGTTGGCATTTTTCATTTCTTGCGATCGCCCAGCTCTGATTTGAACTTTACCCTGCCCCTGGCTCTTTTTTCTATTTTGTACATTAATTTTCTGGCCTTAAGAAGAGTCGGCCTTTTCCATTATCTAAAGAAGTTTATAAACATCAAAAACCCTATTTTGTTTTTTGTGGGATTTTTGGAGGGGATAGGTGAAATGACAAGGATTTTTTCTTTGGCTATACGTCTTTTCGGCAATCTTTTTGCCGGCGAGGTGCTTTTAATCGTTACTTCTTTTTTGTTCGCCTACCTTCTTCCCTTGCCCTTTTTGGGGTTGGAAATTATGGTGGCCGTTATCCAGGCCTTTATTTTCTCTTCGCTGATAGTTATTTTTTACGCGTCGTCGGTTCAAACGGAACATGGATAATAATAACCAGAAAGCCAAAGTTTTTTACGCTGTTTCTCTGGGCTTGGAGCTTGGTTTTTTGATCGCTGTTCCTTTGGTCGTTTTTTTGGCGGCTGGAGTTTTTTTAGACAGGATCATTGGCGTTGCTCCCGTTTTTTTGATAACATTTGTCATTGCCAGTCTAATTGGGATATTTTTTGAAGTTAGGTATTTGATTTTGCCGTTTTTGGAAAAAAGGTCATCAAAGTAATAAGTAATAACAAATAAAAAACAGACAAACATGGAAACAGAGGCAGTTAAAAGTTTGGCTACCGCCGTGGCGATTGGATTAGGCGCGGCCGGTCCAGCCGTGGCAATTGGCTTAATCGGCGCGTCGGCTATGGCGGCGATCGGCCGGAATCCCGAAGCTTCGGGTAAAATTCAAACCGGAATGATTCTGTCTATCGCTTTTGCGGAAGCTGTGGCGATTTATTCCTTGGTGGTTGCTTTAATTCTAAAGTTCGTATAATCAATGGAAGGGCTTGGAATAAATTGGAAAATTTTGATCGGGCAGATTGTCAACTTCGCTATTCTTTTCTATCTTTTGAAAAGGTTTGCTTTCAAGCCCTTTTTGGCCTTGCTGGAAAAAAGAAGGGTAAAGATTGAGGATGGGATGAAAAAATCTGCAGAAGCTGAAGCTTCCCTTCAGAGAATAAAGGAATTAGGCAGGACTTTGTTGGCTGAAAAAGAAAAAAAAGCTTCGGAATTGATTAAGAAAGGCGAACTAAGAGCCAAAGAAATGGAAAAGAAGATAATTGAGGAAGCCGAAGAGGAAAAAAGCAGGATTATTGATGCGGCAAAAAAAACGATGGACAAAGAAATAGTCAGGGAAAGAGAGGCTCGGGAGAAGAAGATGGTTGAGGGCGTTTTCTTTTTGGCGGAAAAGTTTCTGAAAGAAAAGCATAATCAAGAAAATGATAAAAAATTTATTGAAGAGCTCGTGTCTGATTTAAAATAATGACTAAAAAAGCGGTTTCTAGCTGGGCCAGGGCGTTATTCCTGGCGCAAAAAGGAAAGGAGCAAACAGAGAGGGGTAGGATAGCAGTTAAGCTTGTTCAAATACTTAAAGACCGGAGAAAGGAGCGTTTTTTGCCAAAAATACTGGAAGAGTCAAAAAGAATCCAAAGAAGAGAGGAGGGTATATCCTTGATTTTCGGCGCTAAGCAAGAGCCGTCCGTTATCAAGAAGGTAAAGCTTATGATTCCCAATATTTTTAAGGCAGATGGGGCCGTTGAAGTAAAGACAGATGAAAAAATTATCGGAGGGTTTCGTCTGGAAACGGAAAACTTTTTAATCAAGGCTTCTGTCAAGGACTTTTTAGATTATTTAAAAGCAAAAGTTTTATAAAATGGCTGAAAAAATAGAACAATTAAAAAAACAACTAGAGGATATAAAACTGAAGCCGATCGTGGAAGAAATCGGCCGAGTTTTGGAAGTTAAAGACGGGGTGATTAAGGCTTCGGGCCTGGAAAAAGTGGAAAATTTTGAGCTGGTGGAAGTTGAGGCAAAAAACGTCGTCGGCTTAACATTGAACTTGGAAGAATACGAAACAGGAATAGTTCTGCTGGGAAAAGGAGCGGATGTTAAAGAGGGCGATATTGTCAGGCGGACTAAAAAAACCCTGTCTATCCCTGTGGGCGAGGGTTTTCTGGGGCGCGTGGTCAATCCCTTAGGAGAGCCGGTTGATGGAGCCGGGAAAATAGAGGCTGTAAGCTTTTCTCCTATGGAAAGAATGGGACCGTCGGTGATTGAAAGGGAGCCCGTAAGAACTCCCCTGCATACCGGCGTTTTGGCTATTGATGGATTGATTCCTATCGGTAGAGGACAAAGAGAATTGATTTTGGGAGACAGGGGGACGGGCAAAACAGCTTTGGCGATAGACGCGATTTTAAATCAAAAAAAAGAAAAAAATCGGCCGATTTGCATTTACGTGGCTATTGGCCAAAAGAAATCAAGAGTTAAAAGAATTATCAAAATTTTGGAAGAAAAAGGGGCCTTGGAGTATACTATTGTGGTCTGCGCTTTTGCCGACGATCCGGCCAGCTTTCTTTATCTGGCTCCTTTGGCCGGCGCTTCTCTCGGAGAATATTTTAGAGATCAGGGGAAAGATGTTTTGATTATTTTTGACGATCTGACCAAGCAGGCCTGGGCATGGAGAGAAATATCCTTGATTTTAAGGCGTCCGCCGGGCCGCGAAGCTTATCCTGGAGATATTTTTTATTTGCATTCCAGGCTCTTGGAAAGAGCTGCCAAACTTTCCAAGGAAAAAGGCGGAGGGTCTTTAACGGCCCTGCCGATTATTGAAACGCACGCTGGAGATATTTCAGCTTATATTCCGACCAATGTAATTTCTATCACCGACGGTCAGATATTTTTGGATTCTTCTCTTTTTTGCAAGGGCCAGCGGCCGGCTATTGATATTGGCAAGTCTGTTTCACGCGTTGGCTCCCACGCCCAACTGCCAGCCATGAAAAAGATCGCCGGCAATTTGAAACTGAATCTAGCCCAGTTTCAGGAGCTGGAAAGATTTTCCGAATTTACCGAGGAGCTTGATCCGGAGACTAAAAAGATAATAGAAAAAGGCAAAAAGATGCGGGAAATTTTAAAGCAATCTGATCTGGCTCCTTTATCGTTTGAAAAAGAGATCGTTGTTATTTTTGCCGGAGTAAAAGGATTTTTAGACGATTTGGAAATAGGAAAAGTCGCCGGCTTCAAAAAAGAATTAATCGGCGAGATAGAAAGAATGAATCCGGAAATTTTTGCTAAAATCGGCGAAAAAGGAGAATTGGATGAAAAAACTCAAGCTGGCCTTGAAGAGATAATAAGCAAAATAGTAAAAAGCTATGGAGCTGAAAGAAATCAGGAGAAAAATTGAATCGGTTAACAATATCCGGAATTTAACCAGCGCCCTGGAAACTTTGTCGGCTTTAAAAATGAAGAAAGCTCAGAAGACCGCTATTCTTTCCCGTCCTTTTAGTCATAAAATTGCGGTTTTCCTGGAAGAAATAGAGCCTTTATTCAAAGAAAAGAAATCCGTTTTTTTTCGGGAAGAAAAAGCGGGCAAAATTTTATTCGTGGCGATTACTTCCGATCGGGGATTTTGCGGTTCGTTTAATCAGAATATTTTGCGGCGGGCGGAAAAGGAAATCAAAGAGAGGTCGTCTCAGGGCACAGAACTAATAGAAGTTTTTCCGGTCGGCAAGAAGGGGACGGCTTTTTTTAAAAAAAGAGGCAGGGATATAAAATATAGTTTTATTGGCATCGGAGACGCCGCTACTCTGGAAGAAGTAAAGCCAATTTCTGATTTTTTGATAAAGTCTTTTTTGGAAAAAAAATTTCAAGAGATACATCTCGTTTGGTCAGACTTTGTATCCACTTTTTTGCAGAAACCGCGCCATACCCAAATTTTACCACTGAAAAAAGAAAATCTTGAAGAGTTTTTCGGCAGAGAAGATAAATACGAAAGAAGAGAATTTTTAGTTGAGCCCTCTCTGAGGTTGTTGGCTAAAGAAGTGGTGCCTCAATTGGTTGAATATCTGATTTATCAGGCAATCTTAGAAAATAACGCTTCGGAACACTCGGCCAGGATGATGGCGATGAGGAATGCGTCTGATAACGCCCAAAAAAAATCAAGCGAATTGAAATTGGAGTATAACAAGGCCAGACAGGAGCAAATAACCAGCGAGGTCCTGGAAATTTCTTCAGCCAAAGAGGTATTAGATTAATAAGTTTAAAATATTATGCCTAAAATCACGCAAATTGTCGGACCGGTTGTTGACGTGGCGTTTGAAGGGGAAAATCTTCCCGGCCTTAACAACGCCCTTTTGATTAAAAGTCATAATTTGATTTTGGAAGTGGAGCAGCATTTGGGAGGGGGTCAGGTTAGGTGCTTGGCAATGGGTCCGACCGAAGGGTTGAAGAGAGGGGACGAGGTTGAAGACTCAGGGGGGCCTATTCGGGTTCCGGTTGGCCAGGAAGTTTGCGGTCGGCTTTTAAATGTTTTGGGTCAACCCATTGACAATCTGGGCGAGATTAAGGCAAAAAAATATTATCCAATTCACAGGCAATCGCCGCCTTTAACCGAGCAGAAGGGCGATATTGAAATTTTGGAAACCGGCATCAAGGCGATTGATCTTTTGTGTCCGATTCCCAAAGGCGGGAAGGTTGGGCTTTTCGGCGGAGCGGGCGTCGGCAAAACCGTTTTGATCCAGGAATTGATCCGAAACATTGCCAAGATTCATAAGGGCGTTTCTGTTTTTGCCGGCGTGGGGGAAAGATCGCGCGAAGGAAATGATATCTATCTAGAGATGAAAGAAACCAAAACCCTGGATAATACTGTTTTGTTTTTTGGTCAGATGAACGAGCCTCCGGGAGTCAGGTTTAGAATCGCCCAGTCGGCTTTGTCTGCGGCGGAATATTTCCGCGACGAAGAGAAAAAAGAAGTCCTTCTTTTTATTGATAATGTTTTCAGGTTTGTTCTGGCTGGCGGTGAAATTTCGGCCTTGCTTGGCAGGGTCCCATCCCAGACAGGTTATCAGCCGACTTTATTTTCGGAAATCGGCAGCTTGCAAGAAAGAATCAGCTCCACTAAAGACGGTTCGGTTACTTCTATCCAGGCCATTTATGTTCCGGCTGACGACCTGACTGACCCTGCTATTGTCGCTATTTTTTCCCATCTGGACAGCTCTTTGGTTTTGTCCAGACAGGTCGCGTCTCTGGGAATTTATCCGGCGGTTGATTCATTGGAATCGTCTTCGTCTATTTTAAATCCCGCGATTGTCGGCGAAAAGCATTATAAGGCGGCTTCCGAAGTTATCAAGATTCTCCAACGCTATAAAGAACTTCAGGATATTATCGCGATTTTAGGAGTTGAAGAGCTGTCTGACGAAGACAAGCTGATTGTTGGCCGCGCCAGAAAAATCCAGAAATTCCTGTCGCAGCCTTTCTTTGTGGCTGAACCCTACACCGGCCGGTCGGGAAAATACGTTAAGCTGCCAGAGACTATTGAGGGCTTTGAGAAAATCATTTCCGGAGACCTTGACTCAAAGAGGGAGGAGGAATTTTATATGAAAGGCGCGATTAGCGAATTAATCTAATTGACCTAAATTGTTATGGAGGTGGAAATATTAACCCCTAAGGGGCTTGAATTCAAAGGAGAAGCTATTTGCCTGACCTTGCCTACTTTGGCTGGAGAAATTTCGGTTTTGCCTAAACACGCCTCTTTGATATCGGTTTTGAAGCCGGGCAGGATGAGGATTAAAACCGAGAAAGAAGAAATGATTAAACAAATTGAAGGAGGAATCCTGGAGGTTTCGGGCGATAAAGCCGTTATTCTTTTAAAAAAGTTCTAAAAGCGCGCATGGATTGGTGAAGCTTGACATTTAAAAAGTACTTTGGTATAGTATCATTGGCTTTTTCCAAATTTTATTGAAAGGAGAGTGATGACAAATGGTAGAGAAAAAGAAAAAGGATCTCGGTCAATTTTTGCTGGAGGGGGACTTTCTAAAAGACTCTGAACTCCAAATTGCCAAGGAAGCGGCAAAACAGACTGGAAAGAATCTGGCCGAGGTGCTCTCGGAAAAAAAATTGGTGACGCCCGAGACATTGGCCACTGCTTTGAGCTTCCTGTATGGCGCCCAAATAGTAGATCTGGGGAGATGTGAAATTCAGCCCGCGGCGTTGGCCCTTATCTCGGAGTCAGTGGCCCGGAGTAGCAACGTTCTTCCTTTGTCTGTGAATGGGAGCGAGCTAATCGTGGCCGTAGATGACCCTAGTGATATCCTGTTAATTAATACTTTGGCTTCTCTGACCAGCCAGCGCATTCGACCGGTGGTTCCTCTCCATGGCGACCTTAAAAAGGCCGTTGAGTATTACTATGGGGACCCCGAAATTGCTGTCCGTGAACAGGCCGGAGCCGCGAAAGCGGCTATTGAATCGGTAGCGAGGAAGCTTCTTCTCCTCGCCAAAAGAGAGAACGTCGCGGTAATCCATATTGAAATGGATTTAAGGGACGGGGGGGCGGAGGTAACTTTTGAGGCTAAGGGCGAGGATGCTCTGTGTTACCTGTCAATTACTTTGCCGCCATGTCTCTATCAGTCGTTAATTGTCTGCTTTAACGCAACGGCCGGAGTGAAGGTGGTGGAAGAAAGGAGGGCAATGGTAAAATTGAAATAAATCCTTTTGTCCTAGGGGGAGTCGCGGTGCGGCCCCCTTTCTTTTTTTTGGAAATTTGTTATAATTGGGAATGAAAAAAATGTCAAAATCAATCAGGAAATATATTCGCTTGGAAAAAGCCCGAATCCATCGGAGTCTTTTGAGCTTAGCCGACCAAGATAAATTGATTGGCGAGCTGTATCAAAAATTTACAAAAAAAGATGGTAATCCAGGAAATTTACCAATTAGCGATAAATAAGGGAATTGAAGCTGATTTCCGCGGCCAGGCTGGAGTGGAAAAGTTTTTGCAAAGGAAAAAAGAAAAATACGAAAAACTTTCCGAGAAAGAAAGGGCGATTTTTGATTTAGATCTTTTGGGCAATCCTTACGCTGACAGCCGTATTTTGAATATGGCTGCTGATAAGGACATTAAAAAGATTTTGGCCGGCATTGATATAGAGCCGGCTGAAATTTTGTTAGCCAAAGAAATTGGCCGGATTGATTTAATTATATCGCACCATCCGATGGGCAAGGCCTTGGCCTCTCTGGCCGACGTGATGGAAATGCAGTGCGATGTCTTAAACCAATATGGCGTACCCATTAATGTTGCCGAAGGACTGATGAAAGAGAAAATTTCCGAAGTGGCTAGGGGAGTCAATCGGTTAAACCACCAACGGACGGTTGATGCGGCCAAGATTTTAGGATTCAACCTGATGTGTCTTCATACAATCTGCGACAATCTGGTGGCGAAATTTTTAAAAGATAAAATTGAAAAACAAGACTTTGACAGGGTTGGCGATTTGCTGGATTCTCTGAAAGAGATTCCTGAATACCAAGAAGCAATGAAAATCGGAGCCGGTCCGAAAATTTTTGTCGGCGCTCCGGAAAATCGCTGCGGGAAAATCGCCCTGACCGAGATTACCGGCGGCACAGAGGGGTCTTCAAAAATCTACGAAAAAATGGCGGGCGCCGGCATTGGCACGATAGTCGGCATACATGTTTCCGAGAACCATAAAAAAGAAGCGGAAGCCGCCAATGTTAATATGGTTATTGCCGGCCATATGTCTTCGGACTCTTTGGGCATGAATCTCTTTTTAGACGAACTAGAGAAGAAAGGCATAGAGGTCGTTCCCTGCTCTGGTCTTATCAGGGTTAAAAGAATATAGCATTGTTTCTTTTCGTCCCCATAGCTTAACGGATAAAGCGCGGCCCTCCGAAGGCCGAAATCGAGGTTCGATTCCCCGTGGGGACACTTGACACGAGGGGGCGTTGACTCTAAAATTTAAAGTTGAGGGGGGTGCGGGTTTTTGCCCTAAGGACAAACGGTTTTTTAGCGGAGGAGGCTAATAGCAGCTGCCTAGCAATGTCCAACTAGACTTTAGTAAAGGTCAATTTCGTTGAGGACCGTCCCCCTTCACTAAAAAAGCAGGGCTTTGGCTCTGCTTTTTTAGTTGCCCAGATTGTGCTAAAATAAATTTATGAAATCAGAGAAATACGAAATTGTCGTTTCTGGAGCGGCTCGGTGCAGTCATTGCGCTCAAAACATAGAAGAAATAGCCAAAGAAGTTGGTCGGGAAATCGCTCGCCGTAAATGCAACCTGGTGACGGGAGCCACTACCGGGATTCCTTATTTTTCGGCTTTGGGGTGCAACGAGGCTGGCGGATTTAACATAGGTTTCTCGCCGGCAGTTTCCGAATCGGCGCACATCAAAACTTATAAGCTTCCTTTGGAGCCGTTTGATATAATGATTTATACCGGAGCTGATTATACCGGCCGGAATGTTATGATGACCAAATCGGCTGACGGCGTTATCATTATCTGCGGCCGCATGGGAACATTGCACGAATTCGTGACTGCTTTTGAGTTGCAAAAGCCAATTGGCGTCTTGGAAGGCACGGGCGGCACGGCTGATAAAATCAGAACGATTGCCACCGGCCCTTACCGCGGAGTCAACAAAATAATTTACGAAAGGGATCCTAAAAAATTAGTGGACAGATTGATTAATCAAATAGAGCAAGAAAAAAAAGCAAATTCCAGCTCCCTGAAAAGGTCGAGAAAATAATTAAGTCTTATTAATTCTATGCCAGAAAAAGAGGGCAAATTAATCGGCAAAATCACTCACTATTTTGGCAATATCGGAGTGGCCGTCATTGAGCTTTCATCTGCTTTAAAAATCGGAGAAGAAATACGGATTGTCGGCGGCGAGACCGATTTTTCTCAAACCGTTGATTCAATGGAGATTGACCGCAAAAAGATTGAAAAAGCCAAGTCCGGCGATTCAGTCGGCCTAAAAGTCAGCCAAAAAGTCAGGGAAGATTACAAGGTTTACAAGGTCTAAAAAATTTTAGAAATTAATTTTCCCGCGATGCGGTTTATCGCTGATTTTCATATTCACAGCAAATATTCCCGGGCCACTTCAAAGGATATGAATTTGGAATCCCTTGATAAATGGGCTGAAATCAAGGGAATTAAGGTTTTGGGCACGGGCGACTTTACTCATCCCGCATGGATTAAAGAACTAAAAGAGAAACTGAAACCCGCTGAAGACGGGCTTTTAAAATTAAGAGCTTCGCGGGGCGAAACGCGGTTTATTTTAACTTCGGAAATAAGCTGTATCTATTCTAAGGCAGGAAAAACCAGAAAAATTCACATTATTGTTTTCGCTCCCTCTATTGAGGCGGTAGAAAAAATCAACAGTCGTTTGAATCTGATCGGCAATTTAAAATCTGACGGCCGGCCGATTTTGGGCTTGGACGCCAAAGAGTTGGCAAGGATTGTTTTAGACTCCTCGCCCGATTGCTTGGTTGTCCCGGCTCATGCCTGGACCCCATGGTTCGCTGTTTTTGGCTCAAAATCCGGCTTTGATTCGCTTGAGGAATGCTTTGAGGAATATTCTAAACATATTTACGCGGTGGAAACAGGGCTGTCCAGCGATCCGGCTATGAATTGGCGGATGATCGGCTTAGACAAGGTTGCTTTGATCAGCAATTCGGACGCTCATTCTCCGTCAAAAATCGGCAGAGAGGCGAATGTTTTTGATACAGAAGTTTCTTACCCGGCGATTATTGAGGCGATAAAGACAAAAAATCCGCAAAAATTTTTATATACTATTGAGTTTTTTCCCGAAGAAGGCAAATATCATTATGACGGCCACCGGCTTTGCGGTGTCAGTTTGTCTCCTCAAGAATCCAAAAAATACAATAATATCTGCCCTAATTGCGGGAGACCGCTGACTATCGGCGTTTTAAACCGAGTTGAAAAATTAGCTGACCGGCCGGAGAATTTCAAGCCGACCAACGCTATTCCTTTTAAAAGTCTTATTCCTTTGTCAGAAATTATCGCCGATTCTTTGGGCGTGGGGCCAACAGCTAAAAAAGTTTTTTCCGAGTATCGAAGTCTGATTAAAAAATTCGGCAATGAGTTTAATATTTTACTCAACGTTTCCAGAGAAGAGCTGGCTGGAGCGACTTTGCCTGAAATTGCCGAAGCCGTAATTCGCGTAAGAGAAGGCAGGGTTTCAATTGAGCCGGGGTACGATGGCGTTTATGGAAAAATAAGAATATTTTCCAAAAGCGAAAAAAAAGCTCCGGTCAGCCAAAAAACCCTATTCTAAATTAAAAAAAAAGACCGCGTCATCGTTTCGATAATAATGATGCGGTTTCGATAGGGTCTAGCTCCCACCCCAGTTCCTCCAGAGAGTTCCTAATCGCGGTGATCGTTTGCCGCGCCCTAGACTTGGCTTTGACAGACACCTCTCCGACCGGAATTAAGTGCCTTATCAGATTATTAACGTACACGAGGTTTTTATTAAGACCGTCGGCTTCCATTTTTTCCCTCCCTTGCGTAATTTTATATTTTTACTAACACGTTTTTTAATTTTAGTAAAGTAATCTATAATTAACAAAAAAGATGAAAGACATTGATTTGATCCGCAGGCTAAATAAAGATTGGCAGCTAGGGAATATAAAAATTAAAAAAGCTGGCGGCCAGACGAACCGCAATTATATTATTGAGAGTAAAGGCCGGAAGTTTTTTGTTCGTTTGCCGTGGGAAACCAGAGTAATTAACAGACAGATTGAGGGGAAAAATATTTTAGCTCTAAGCCGCAATAAAAAACTGCGGGAAATTTTACCGAAATATTATATCTATATTCTAAGAGGCAAAAATATTTTATCTTCAAAGAGCGAAAAATTTGATCTGCCCGATGGCGCAATGGTAATGGAATATATCCCCGGGAGGATATTCACGCTTTCTTTATTCAAAATAAAGAAATATCAGGAGAAATTGGCGCGAATGTTTTATGCTTTTCATGCAAGCAAAGTCTGTTTCAAGAATAAATACAGCGTTTTCCGAGACGAGCTTGCAAAATACAGGGCTGCCGTTGAAAGGCGCGCTATCCCCAAATTTATAGGCAAAAAAACTATCCGGACTCTTAAAAAAATTGAAGCGGATATTAAAAATAAAATCCCCCGATTAAAAAGGGGCGTTCCGGCGCATAATGATTTTATTTTCCAAAATTTTATAGTCGGGAATGATGGGAAAATATATCTTTTGGACTTTGAATACGCCGGAACGAATATTAAAGGAGGACTTCTCTACGACTTCGCGTTTTTATTCGCTGACAATCTTTTTAGAAAGCCGGCTATGACCAAAGAATTATTTAACGAGTTTTTGAAAATAGCAGATAAAGTATATGGGAAGGTTCTTGATAGGAGCCAGATTTATCAACTGGCCGCAGTCATCCCTGTTATGCAGGTTTGGTGGGGGTTATTGCGTTATTTTGATTCTAAATCAAAAAAAGAGAAAATCTTTTTCAAAGAATATATTTTGAAAAGAACGAACTGGCTGGATAAAATAAAAAGAGGAGTCA
Organism: bacterium; assembly: GCA_043807085.1. Classification (GTDB taxonomy): domain Bacteria; phylum Patescibacteriota; class Minisyncoccia; order Minisyncoccales; family JAZDGI01; genus JAZDGI01. The sequence continues at coordinate 36,402 of JAZDGI010000005.1, forward strand.
GGGAATCTTGACTCCGGTGAAAAAACAAACGCTTTCGGCCACCCCCTCCGCGAAATCAAGAGGAGATTCGTGGCCGTTCTCTCCCCTGATTTTTACGAGCTCCTTAAAGTCTGATCGGGCGTTGACGGGGCAAGCCAGAAATCCGACGCGGTCGGCGGCTGGTTTGCCGCCCAGCGAGTCGTCTATCAGAAGCATTTCCGAAAGAGGAACGCCCGTTATTTCGGCGAGTCTGACGGCACCCGTTCCCTTGTCTATCCCTTTGGGGCTGATATCCACTGCGATGCTTGAAACATTAATTTCCAAGAATTCAATAATGTCTCGCAGGGATTCTCTTATTATCCGTTCGCAATCAGCTAAAGAAGCGGTGCTGTCTTTTACCTCAATGGCGACGTTTACCTCTTTCCCGACATAAGGAAAAAGAAATGGATATTTCGTCGCTAGCCGCGGGATTCTTTTACGGTTGATTTCGTCAAACACCTCCTTCATCTCCGGCGTGAAAGCGGGGTGATACCTTCTCTCTTGGGTTTTTGGATTGAATAAAACCAGACCGCTTTCTGTTATCGACCAAGAGTCCGGAATTTCCATAAACCTAGAAATTCCGAGGACGTATGACGCCTCCCTGCCCGTACAAAATCCGAAGCGGGCTATTTTGCCCAGATTAGCCTGCTCAATAAGCCAGGAAAGCTTAGGCAGCCCGGAAAATACGCTGATAGGGGTTTTCCCGCTGGTTGACACAATAGTATCGTCAATGTCGGCCAGAATATATCTTATCGGCATGGGCCCCTCCTTCTTTATTAAGAACTTGATGATATACTACTTATACTTTTACAATTTGTCAACTAGTGCTAATATATTTTTATATGCAAAGAAAAACTATTTTCCAGAGGAAAACCAAAGAAACGGACATAAAAATAGAGCTGAATATTGACGGGATAGGCAAGGGAGACATTTTAACCCCCATTCCTTTTTTTAATCATCTCTTGGACAACTTCGCCAAGCATGGGCTTTTTGATCTGAAGATAAGAGCCGCAGGAGATATTGAGATTGATCAGCACCATCTGATTGAAGATATCGGGATTTGTCTCGGCGAGGCATTCAAAACAGCTCTCGGCGATAAAAAAGGAATCAATCGGTCTGGTTATTTCGTGTTTCCATTAGACGAAGCGCTTTCGGCCGTAGCATTAGACGTTTCGGGCAGGGCATTTTTAGATTTTAATTGTAAATTCAAAAAAGAAAAAATCGGCGATTTGGATTCTGATTTAGTCAAAGAGTTTTTTTGGGGATTTGTCAGGCATTTAGAGGCGACTCTGCACTTGCGAGTTTTGCGCGGCGAAAACGAGCACCACAAAGCTGAATCTCTTTTTAAAGCCTTCGGTAAAGCAATGAAAACCGCTTGCTCAAAAGATAAAAGGATTTTAAAAGAGTTGCCCAGCACTAAAGGCTTAATTTAGCGATGAAGGGTTTTACCCCTCATCTTTATCTTCGTTTTTATAAATAAAAACTTGATGATGAAAGACCGCATTAAAAGAATGGGCCATTACGAACCGCCCTTGGAGGGAAGAGGCTCTAAGGATTTTTTGCTTTTGGATTTTAATGAGAGGACAACTCCAGCTAGCCCTAAAGTCAAAGAGGCCCTAAGAAAGTTTATTGAGGCTGACAGAACGCAGGTTTATCCGGAATACGGCAACTTAGAGATGAAAATCGCTGAATATGCCGGCGTGAAAAATGGCCAGGCAATGGTAACCAATGGCGGCGACCAAGGCATTGATATTATCTGTAGAGGGTTTTTAGACGAAGGAGACAGGGTGATTATTCCTTTTCCGGCTTTTGCCATGCATTATCAGTCGGCCGGAATACAGGGAGCAGAGAGCTTAGAACCGAAATATAATAGCAATGGAGGATTTCCATTAGAAGAAACTTTAAATTTGCTGGAAGATGAAAAAGTACAATTAATTATTCTTTGCAATCCGAATAATCCCTTGGGCAGTATAATCCCGCTTGAAAATGTTGAGAAAATTTTAGAAAAAGCCAAGGAAAAAAATATCGCAGTCTTACATGACGAAGCTTATTTTGAGTTTTCCAAAATCACCGCTAAAGATTTAATAGAAAAATACGACAATCTTTATATTATTAGGACGCTTGCTAAGGCCTTTGGCTTGGTGGCGAGCAGGGCGGGATATGTTATTTCAAAAGAAGAAAATATTCAAGAGTTATTGAAGATCCGCGGACCTTATGATGTAAATATGTTTGCCAAGACGGCAATTTTAGCCGCTCTTTCCGATGTTGATTATATGCAAGCATATATCAAGGAAGTGATGGAGATTTCCAAGCCGAAATTAGAGCAGTTTTTAAAAGAAAAAGGGATTTTCTTTTACCCGAGTTGGGCTAACTATCTTCTTTTAGCGCTAGAAAATCCAAAAGAAATAATAGAAAAATTAAAATCCAAGGGAATTTTAGTCAGGCCAAAGTCCGCTTCTGACGGCAAAGATGCGGTCAGGGTCAGCGTTGGCGCCTTGAAAGATACGGAGAAATTTGTCAAAGCGCTCAAAGAGGTTCTGCCTGGTTGACACCGGTTGAAATAAAAGTAAAATTAGAAAGGTTTAAGGGTTTGAGTAAAATTTAAGCATGAGCCATTCAGAATCAGAAATGCCGAATCAAAATAATATTGAAAAAGTATTGATTGAGTATTTGGCCGAGACCACGAAAGAAATCAATAAAAAAGCGGCCAATGGCGAAGGAAAGGAAATTTTAGGCGAGGTCATCAACCGGCCCGACGATGTTGATATTGGCATTGATAAAGTTGGAGAAGAAATTTTGGAGAGATTGCTGAAAAAATACGGAATAGGGGCGACAATTTTTTCCGAGCCGGAATCCAGGGACATTAAAAACGGTCACAATATTTACGGGTCCATTGACCCTTTTGACGGATCAATTCTTTTTCTCAATGGCCTGCGGCAAAATTGGTATACGGCTCTGAGCTTCTATGAAAAAGACAGAACCCCTATTTGCACCGGTATTTCCGATATTCTAAACGAAAAATTTTATATCTCAACGAGCGCTGGTAATTATCTTTTGGGCAAGGAAAATGATATAACTAAAATAGCCAGATCAAACAGAAAAAAAATAACCGAGCCCATTATCTTGGCCAGTTATTTGATGAGCTCTCTATATTCTAAAAAATTTCTTGATATCTTCGGGGACTTGATCAAAAATTTGCACCCCAAAGCTCTTTTTTATCCTCAAGGGGGATCTTTTATCTACGCGTTTTTAGCGGCGGGCTTGGTTGACGCTTATGTGATGTTTGACGAACCCAGATCGGAAATAGATCCGGGATATCCCATGGCCAAAAGAGCCGGCTGCTCAATAGTCAGCGTGAATTCCGACGGGAGCTATCAGGACTACGAGTTTTTGCCCAGCCGCCAGCACGATAAGGTTGATTTGCTGGTGGCTTCAGCCACTTCCGAAATTCGAGACGAGATAATAAAAATTTATGTTAAAAAATATGCCGAAAAATACTCTTTTGGGGTATAAGCCAATTCAAAAATTTATCAAAGGAGTGGGCCGCGACGTCAAAAAATATTTTAAAAAGGACAAAGGCTGCGTTGTCGGACTGGGAGACGACGGATTTTTTTACGGGCTCGGGCTTTATCAATGGTTATCCCAAGAAAAGGGGGATATTAATTTTATAGGAATGGATGATGATGGCAAGGAATTGGATGAAGAAAAAATGAGGGAGAGGAAAATCTTGCTGGTTGATAATGATGTTGTTACCGGTAAAGGATACAAGAGAACGATGGAAATAATGAGAGGGAAAAAAGAAAAGCTAAAGCTGAAAGACGTAAAATACGCGGTCCTCTGCGACAGGACTGGATTAGCCGACTTTTCAGTGGAGGGTTATTCGGCCCATGCGCCATGGAGCCTGGAAAAATTGGACGGCACCGATTTAAAAATTATTCAGGAGCTTTCGGAGGATGGAAGAAGGTCTTTTATTGAAATCGCCAAAAAAACAGGCTTTAGTCAGGTTGCCGTGAAAAACAGAGTGGAGAGATTGATCGGGGCGGATTTTTTGAAAATCCAGGGACAGCTGAACATCGCGAAATGCTATTCAGTTAGCGCTCATATTGAAATTGAGGCTGATAAAGAAACGGTGGAAAGAATGATTGAAAAATTTGAAAAATCTCCCCTGATTTATCATTTGGCCAAAACATCGGGAAAGTATAACCTATTGCTAGACATTATTGTTCCCAATTTAGAAAACATAGAGAGCTTCATTGACAAGGAAATACGTCGGGAACTTAACGTAAAACATATTGAAATAAGCATCGGCGATTTGCCGATAATTCCCAAAACCTGGAATCCTAAAATCGTTTAGCTCTGGGTATTGACAAGTAGTCTCGGTTTTATAGAATAGAATATAGAGCGATACTTTAGAAAATAAATAAAAAAAGCTTTTTGGCTCAACTTTCTAAAGTTTGCTTTGCAAGGCGATGCCTATTATTGTTCAAGAAAAAAAGTATTATTTAACTAAGGATGGCCTGGAAAAGATAAAAAAAGAATATGAAGGGTTAAAAAACCTTAAGCTGTCAAAAATAAAAGGCGAGTCTCCTAAAATTTGGCAGTCTGAAGACTTGAACCCGGAATACCTTTCTTTTCGTGAAGATTTGGATTTTCTTGAATCAAGAATAATCGAGCTGGATTATATTTTGAAGAATTCCGACTTGATTAAAAATTCCGCCAAGATTAAAAAAGACGTGGTAAATTTGGGCGCTCGAATTATCGTTGAAGCTGATGGTCAAAATGACGAATTTGAAATCGTTGGAACCCTTGAAGCTAATCCCGCTTTGGGGAAAATTTCCGACGAATCGCCTGTCGGAAGGGCTTTGCTCGGTCATAAAGCTGGAGAAGAGGTTGTTATTTCTTCCCCGATAAAAACCACCTATAAAATCAAAAAAATTAAATATCAGCTATCGTAGTTTTAGACAAGGCCGTATTGTGATAAGATTAAAGCCAGGATAGATGTCCTGGTTTTAATTTTATAAAAGATGACTAAGATTAACAGGGTTATTAAAACTTTAGTCGCTTCAGACATTTTTTTACAAACGGGTTGGGGGCTGATCGGCCCGATTTTCGCCATCTTTTTAATTGGGCAAATTGAGGGAGGAAATTTGAAGATGGTTGGTTTTGTGGCCGCTGTTTATTGGGTTGCCAAATCAATCATCCAGCCGTTTATCGCCAGCTGGCTGGACAAAAATCATGGCGAGAAAGATGATTTTGCCTTTTTGGTAGCGGGAATGTATGTTGCCAATTTAATTCCTTTGGGTTATATTTTTTCTACCCAGCCCTGGCATATTTATGCCTTGGAGTTTGTCCGAGCTTTGGCAATGGCTTGCGTCATACCCACCTGGGCGGGAATATTCACCAGGCATATAGACAAGGGCAGAGAAGCCTTTTCCTGGAGCTTGGAAAGCACTGGTATTGGTTTTGCCGCCGGGTTAGCCGGCGCCTCTGGCGCGTGGCTAGCCAGCATTTTCGGATTTAAAATCGTTTTTGTTTTAGTAAGTATTTTTGGTTTATTGTCCTCCTCTGCCCTTCTTTTGATCAGAAAGAATATTTTTCAAAAAGACGGCTTTGCCCCGCGCGTGCCGCCCGCCGAAAAACCATTTTAATTTAAGCCAAGAATAAATTCTCTTGAAAAGGGCAGTTTTTTTGATATAATAAAGATATGAACAAGGCATTATTGAGAGAAAATAAGTCTTTACCGGACTTTTTTAAGCCGCTTTTGTGGTCTTATAATTTTTCTAAGATTAATTCTGAAAATCATAAAGAGGCAATTATTGCTAACGCAATTAATTATGGCGATCTTAAGCATTGGCGCTGGATAAATAAAGCTTATGGAAGAAATGCGATTGTCGGTGTTCTAAAAAATATGCCAGCGACCGGATTAAGACCGAGAGCTCTTCGTCTGGCCTCAATTATTTTTTCTATTAAAAATTTCAAATATGAACCAAGAGGCACTAAGCGAGAAAGGTAAGAAAATTTTGTCTGAACTGCGAAATTTCAGCAATTTTTATCTTGCTGGCGGAACGGCTTTGGCTTTGCAAATCGGGCATCGAAAATCCGCTGACTTTGATTTGTTTTCAGAAAAAAAAATTAGCGGAGGGCTCTTGAGCAAAATTAAAAATGTTTTTCATCAAAATTCGTTTGCGTTATCTGTTAATAATCCGGACGAGCTGACCGTTTTCATTGATGGCATAAAAATCACTTTTTTAAAATATCCCTTTCGGGTGATTTCAAAATTAGTTGAATATGAAGGAGTAAACTTATTAAGCATTAAAGAAATTGCCGCCACGAAAGCATATACTGTCGGCAGAAGATGCTCATATAAAGACTATATTGATCTATATTTTATTATTTCGGAACATCTTTCTGATTTGAATGAAATTATTAAACTAGCCGAGAAAAAATACGGCGGCGAATTTAATTCACGGCTTTTTTTAGAGCAGCTTGTTTATGTGGAAGATATTAAAGACACCGAAATTATTTTTTTAAAACAAGCAGTCGGCAAAAAAGATGTAGAATCCTTTTTCCAAAAAAAAATCGGGGAAATAAAATTGTAGAAAGCTATTTGCCCCGCGCGTGCCGCCAAGCGAGAAACCGTTTTGATATGAAGAACCAAGATTTGGCGAAAATATTTTATGGAATAGCGGATTATTTGGAGATGGATAGGGTGGCTTTTAAGCCCTTTGCCTGGCGAAAAGTTGCCGTTGTTTTGGAGGCAATGAAAGAAGACGTCGGAGAGGTTTACAAAAAAGGAGGAAGGAAGGCTTTGGAGGAAATTCCGGGGGTTGGGAAAAGCATTGCTGAAAACATAGAAGAATATCTGAAAACAGGCAAGGTCAAATATTATGAAAGATTTAAAAAAAGCCTGCCGATAAATTTACCGGAGATGATTGCGGTTGAGGGGTTAGGCCCTAAAAAAGCCAAGGTTCTTTATGAAAGATTGGGAGTGAAAGATTTAAAAACATTGGAAAAGGCGGCTAGGGCCCATAAAATCGCTTCTTTATTCGGATTTGGAGAGAAAACTGAAAAGAATATTTTAGAGGGGATTAACTTTTTGAAAAGAAGCAAGGGGAGATTTTTGCTGGGAGAAATTCTGCCCAAAGCCGGCGAGGTTTTGGAAAAGCTAAGAAGCTTGAAAGAATCGGAAAAGGTGGATATGGCCGGTTCTTTGCGGAGAAAGAAAGAAACTATTGGCGATGTTGATTTTCTGGCTATTTCCAGGAAGCCCAAGCCGATAATGGATTTTTTTGTTTCTTTGCCCGGAGTTGTCAGAGTCTGGGGCAAGGGTTTGACAAAAACGTCGGTAAGAACGGAAGAAGGCTTTGATATGGATATCAGGGTAGTGCCCAAAAGAAGTTATGGTTCAGCTCTTCAGTATTTTACAGGGTCTGTGGATCATAATATTGCCACGAGAAAAATTGCCATGGACAAGGGACTGAAGCTTTCTGAATACGGGCTTTTTAAGGGCTCAAAAATGATTGCCGGCGCTAGCGAAGAGGAGATTTATAAAGCTTTGGGCATGGAATGGATTGAGCCGGAAATAAGGGAAAATCAGGGTGAAATCGCCGTCGCCCAAAACAATCAACTCCCGAAGCTGATTAATTATAAAGATATTAGGGGTGATTTGCACTGCCATTCCGATTGGGCCGGCGGAAAAAATTCTATTGAAGATCTGTCAGGAGCCGCTCAAAAAATAGGCTATGAATATCTGGGCATAGCCGACCATACAAAGTTTTTGAGGATTGAACACGGGCTGGATGAAAGAAAATTAGAATTGAGAAATAAGGAAATTGACAAAATAAACGAAAAATTTAAGGTTCAAGGTTCAAGGTTCAAGATATTGAAGGGTTGCGAGGCGAATATTTTGAACGACGGCTCAATTGATATTAAGGATGATGCCTTGGCGAAGTTAGATTTTGTTATCGCCGGTATTCACTCCTCTTTCAAAATGGCGAAAGAAAGAATAACAGAAAGAATAATAAGGGCGATGAGAAATCCCAATGTAGATATTATTTCTCATCCGACAGGTCGAATCTTGAAAAAAAGGGATGAATATCAGATTGATTTCAGCAAAATTTTAAGAATCGCCAAGGAAACCGAGACTATTCTGGAGATAAATTCTTATCCTGAAAGATTAGATTTAAACGACCAGAATATCAGGCGAGCCAAAGTCGCGGGAGTAAAAATGATTATTAATACCGACGCTCACCGGAAGGATCAGCTGGTACTTATGGAATTGGGCGTTTCCCAGGCCCGTCGCGGCTGGGCCGAGAAGGAAAACATAATAAATTGCCGGCCATTAGATAAACTATTAAAATTTTTTAAGAAATAATTTTGTGGAAAAGTCAGCCGGAGCTGTAATTTTTAGGAAACAAGAGGGTCGAACCATGTTCTTGCTTTTGCATTACCCTTCGGCCTCTCATCGGACCGACAAAGAATACTGGGATTTGCCAAAAGGGCATATTGAGCCGGGCGAAACCGAGGGAAAGACCGTCTTGCGGGAAGTGCAGGAAGAAACTGGACTTACCGAATTCAAATTTATTCCCAAGTTTAGAGAAGTCATAAAATACTTTTTTAAGTGGGAAGGGAAAACGATTTTTAAAACTGTGGCTTTTTATCTGCTGGAAACAGAAACCGAAGAAATCAAAATTTCTCCAGAGCATATTGGCTTTGTTTGGCTGCCATACGAAGAAGCAAAAGAGAGATTGAGCTTTAAAAATGCCAAAGAAATTTTAGAAAAGGCGAATAATTTTTTTAACAAAAATGCTGCGATTAGTTAAAACTCCGATTCAAAAATAGGGTAAGATAGGGTGCGGATATCTCGGTCTTTAAAAAAAATCAGAAAGATTTTAATTATTATAAGGTTAAGGTGAAAAATTTTCTATAGTCTATAGAAAAGGAGTTTCAAAATGTGCGATCATCCGGTTCAGTTAGCCTTTGAGGGGTTTCCGCCGCCTGAAGAGAAGCAACCGCCCACCGTTATTATAACCCATTCCCCACCAGAGGGAGTTGGAGTAGAGCGCAGAACCCTTGAGATGTGAGATACAGTTCTTAAAGGCCAAAAAGCCGCCATATATATTTATATGGCGGCCTATCTATTTTATTTTTTCAATAATTTTTCCAAATATCTGCGGATGATTTTTTGCCAGCTCGGATAAAATTTTTCTATCCAGGCCAATTTTATTTTTTTTGAGACCGTTAATAAACCGGCTATAAGATAAGCCATGAGTTCTGGAAGCCGCATTAATTTGAATTTGCCACAATCTGCGGAAATCTCTTTTTTTTACCTTGCGATCTCGGTAAGAATATTCCCAGGCGTGCTGCAGGGCTTCTTTGGCCGCTTTTAATTTTGATTTTCTGCCCCAACGAAAACCTTTGGCCTCTTTTAATAAATGCCTCCGTCTTTTTTGAAAAACTTTTCCGCCTTTTACTCTAGCCATAAATCAGCAAATAAATTTTTTTATTATTTTAGCTTCGGACTTTGAAACTAAAACCCATTTGCGCGAGGATCGTATTTTTTGTCCTGTTTTTTTGGCGCGGAAGTGGTTGAGTCCGGTCGGCCTTCTAAAAATTTTTCCAGTTTTGGTTATCTTGAACCTTTTGGCGATTGAATTTCTCATTTTTATTGTTTGGCGATAATCATTGAGAATCCGCGCATTTCTCTTTTTAATTCTCTTTCAATTTTTATCGGCACCAGAGCGTTAAGAAAATTTAGGAATTGGCCGATTTTTCCCTTGGCAAATTCTCCCAACCCCTTTTCCCTCCCGCGCAAAACCATTTCTACTCTCACTTTGTCACCGGCTTTTAAAAATTTCTCCGCCTGACGAGCTCTGGTTTCCATATCGTGCTGGGATATATTGAAAGTTAATCTTATTCCCTTTAGTCCGCCGCTTTTTTTGCCGCCGGGCGACTTTTCTTTCTTTCGGAGCCAGTAAAGGTATTTTCCGTAGTCTGATATTTTACAGACCGGCGGTTCTACTTTTTCGGTGACCTGGATCAAATCTAAATTGCGTTCTTTGGCAAGCCGAAGCGCTTCTTGCGCCGCCATGATTCCCAGCTGTTTGCCGGTTTCATCTATGACTCTTACTGACGCGGCTGTTATTTGATTATTCGCTTTTGGTTTTAGCAAAAATAATTACTAAATAATTATTGCTGTGGAGGTGGTGGGAATTGGACCCACGTCCGAAAAGTTTTTTCAAAATAATTCTACAGGCTTAGTCCGGTTTTAGTAAGTATAGAATTTAAACCGGGCGAAAGTTCTATGCTTTGAATCCAAATGTTTTTCAATAGTCTTTCTGGATTCAGGAGAGAACTATTTATCTCGCTGATATGACACCTAATTTTGCCTAGCGAGAATCAGCAAATTAGATGCCGCTTAAGCGTAAACTAAAGCGGGTTTTTGAAATAAGTTGGCACTTATTATTTTTGCCGTTTTTTAAAAGTTCCGGCAACTTTGCCTGCTTATTTTAATCGGCTCTTCGTCAAGTCCGATCACCCCCATTTTTTTAACTCTCTCTCAATTTCTCTTTTTACATCCCTTTTCTTGAATGTCTCTCTCTTATCGTACTGTTTTTTACCCTTAGCTAATCCGAATTCAAGCTTTATCTTGCCTTTCAAAGTATACACCTTTAGGGGTATTAAAGTCAAGCTTTTTTCTTGAGATTTGCCGATTAAATATCGTATCTCTTTCTTTTTTAAGAGCAATTTGCGCGATCTCTCCGGATTGTAGTCGCCCGGCGCGTTTTTGGGCTGGTAAGGAGGGACATTGGCGCCGATCAAAAAAGGTTCGCCGTCTTGGCTGATGATGACATAAGACGCCTGAAGCGAAATCCGGCCATTTTTGATGGATTTTACTTCCTGTCCGATTAAGGCTATTCCCGCCTCAAACTTTTCCAGAATTTCGTAGTTAAAATACGCCTTTCTATTTTCCGCTAAGATTTCCATATCAGGCAGTAGAAACTCGACTAAATTTTATTTATTTCGTTGCCGCGGCAGCGGTCGAGTTTTCACTACCTGGCATACTTTAATTTTAGCAGAATTTGAGCTAAACTAATAATAATGCTTCGGCAAGAAATTAAAAATTTAGTGGAAAAAGCGGTAAAAGAGCTCTACGGAATAGGGGCTGAAATTAGAATTGACCAGCCGGAAAATGCGGATTTTGGGGATTATTCCACAAATGTGGCGATGCTACTCAAAAAAAATCCTCAAGAAGTAGCAGGGGCGATAAAATCCCCGATTTTAGAAAAAGTAGAAGTAAAAAACGGGTTTATCAACTTTTGGGTCAGTCAGAGAGAACTAGAAAAGTTATATTCTGAATATCTAAAAAAAGGCGTGAGATTTTTTCAAAATAAACCCCAAAAGAAAGAAATAATTGTCATTGAGTATTCTTCTCCAAATATCGCTAAGCCCCTTGGTATTCACCATCTCCGATCAACTATTATCGGTCAGGCGCTGGTTAATATCTTGCGGTTTATCGGTCATAAAATAATTTCCTTAAGTTTTCCGGGCGATTTTGGCACCCAATTCGGCTTTTTAATTGCCGCCTATAAGCGCTGGGGCGGCCGCGAGAAACTAAAGAAAAACCCAATTTCCGAAATGCTTAATCTTTATGTCCGTTTTTCGCAGGCGGCTAAAGAAGACCCAAGACTTCTTGAGGACGGGCGAAGGGAATTTAAAAAACTGGAACAGGGCGATATTGAAAATAAAAAGCTCTGGAAATGGTTTTCAGATGAATCATTGCGGGATTTCGATCGGGTTTATAAATTGCTTGATGTTAAAATTGAAAATACAATCGGCGAAAGCTTTTATGAGCCGGAATTAAAATCTTTAGTCCAAGACGCTTTAAAAAGAGGCATTGCCGAAAAAGGCGAAGATGGCGCGATTGTGATTAAAATTCCAAATAGCGATACTCCGGAGATAATCCAAAAAGCGGACGGAGCCACGATTTATACGACCAGAGAATTAGCCGCTATCCGCCATCGCATTAAGAAATGGCAGGCAACAAAAATTTTGTACGCTGCGGCCAACCAGCAAACATTTCATCTTGCCCAGGTTTTCGGCGCGGCCCAGCGGCTCGGCATTGCCAAGCTTGAGCAGTTGGGCCATATAAAATTTGGCATGATGCTGGGGCCTGGCGGAAAAAAATTCGCTACCCGAGAAGGCCGATTGATACCAATGGAGGAAGTTTTGAATGAAGCAGTTTTGCGGGCTAGAAAAATTATTGAAGAACTAAATTCTTCTTTAACTGAATTGGAAAAAGAAAAAATCGCCAAAGAGGTTGGAATTGGAGCGGTAAAATTTTTTGACCTCTCTCACAATCGCTTGTCTGATATTATTTTTGAGTGGGACAACATTTTAAATTTAAAGGGCTTTGCTTCTCCTTATATCCAATATACTTATGCTCGTTTGGCAAGCATACTAAGGAAAGGTAATTTCAAAAAGAAAACAGGCAGTTTTGTTATCACTCATCCGTTAGAAAGAAAAATAATATTAATGATTCTCGGTTTTGGTGAAATATTGCAAGAAATCGGTAAAACATATTTTCCAAACCAGCTGGCGGAATATATTTATAAGTTAAGTAATGAATTAAATGCCTTTTACGAAGTACTGCCCATATTAAAAGCAGAAGCCAAAGAAAGAGAAAGCCGCCTTAATCTTATTTTGGGAGCGAAAGAAATTTTAAAAACCGGACTAAATCTTTTAGGCATTTCCGCGCCGGAGAAAATGTGAGATTGACATTTTTTAAAAAATCTTTTAGTTTAAATAAACCATCGTATTTTTAAAATAAAAAATGGGAAAGGAGATTGGCATGACTGGAAGCGCTAATGAGAGAAAATTTGAGAAGCCCTCTCGGTTAACGCCAACCGAAAAAAGAATATTGAGTTTGATTGCCCAGAAGATACCGCGGGAAGAAATTGCCAACTCTTTGCATATCTCCCTCAAAGCCGTTGCTAAAGAACTTCACGCGATCAGGGAAAAATTGGAGATTGGTAGCAGCGGGTTGGCGGTTGATACCGATAAGCGGACGGTCGAGAAGGCCGCCGCCGAAGATATAACTTGAATTGGCAGAGCGCTTAACGCCTCGCCAATTTTTATTGATAAAAGCGGTTTAAAAAAAATATTGTGAACTCGACTGGGAGATAGAAATTAACTATACTCAATTCACGCGGCCATTAGTGGCTAGAAGAAATTCTAGTCCTTTTTATTATCCAAAAAAAACAAAAACTTTATATTATTGCTATAGCAATAATATAGCGTTAGAATACGATTGATGAATAAGTATAAATATTATTTTAAAAAGCCGAAATCGGAAATCTCAAAAGATATCGTGAAAGGATTGCTGGTGGGCGGGGCAGTTTGTATCTCCGCAGCCTCACCTTATTTTGCTTCAAATTTGATGCGAGCCATAAGGCAAAGCAAAAAATATGAGAGAAAAAGATTTTACGACACTTTTTATAGGCTGAAAAAACGTGGATGTATTAAGTTTGAAAAAAAGAATCACCAAATTTATATAAGCCTGACTGACGAGGGCAGGAAAAAAGCCGGAATATATCAAATTAACGACTTGGAGATTAAAAAACCTAAAAAATGGGACGGGAGATGGAGAATAATTCTTTTTGATATTTCTGAAGTAAAAAAAATAAAAAGAGAAGCTTTCCGCGGAAAATTAAAAGAATTAGGTTTTTATCCCTTTCAAAAGAGCGCCTGGATTCATCCTTACGATTGTCGCAACGAAGTTGAGCTACTGAAAGACTTTTTCGGCTTAGGTGAGCAGGAGCTTCGCTTAATTGTCGCGCAAGATATTGGGGAAAATATTTTTTTGAGAAATATCTTTAAAATTTAACGACGCCATAAAATTGCTATAGCAATAATATGGAGTTAGTTTTAAAAGGGTGATTTGTTTTGGTTGATAAAAGCAGGATAAAATGATATTCTGGACAATACGAATATGGATGTAAACTTTCCGGAGCTTGAGGAGAAAATTTTAAAATTCTGGCGGGAAAACCTGATTTTTAAAAAATCAATTTCACGGCGCAAAAAGAGCCGCAATTTTGTGTTTTACGAGGGCCCGCCCACGGCCAACGGAAAGCCTGGAATCCATCATGTTTTGACCAGGGTTTTTAAAGACATTATCTGCCGCTATAAAACTATGCGGGGTTTTAGAGTTGAGAGAAAGGCCGGCTGGGACACTCACGGCTTGCCGGTAGAGCTGGAAGTTGAAAAAAAATTAGGGTTGAAAAATAAAAAAGACATTGAAAAATACGGCATAGCTAAATTTAATAAAAATTGCCAAGAATCGGTTTGGCAATATAAAAAAGAATGGGAGAAATTAACCGACAGGATTGGTTTTTGGCTTGACGAGGACAATCCGTACGTCACCTATCAAACGGAATACATTGAAACCGTTTGGCATATTTTGAAGCGGATTTACCAAAAAGGCCTGCTTTATCATGATTACAAGGTGGTTCCTTATTGCCCAAGGTGTGGAACTACCTTATCCAGCCACGAGGTTGCCCAAGGATACGAAAAGATCAAAGATCCTTCTATTTTCGTCAAATTCAGGATTAAAAATCCGGAATTCAAAGATTCTTATTTGCTGATTTGGACCACTACTCCCTGGACGTTGCCAGGCAACGTGGCGATTGCCGTTAATCCCGAGATGGCTTATGCCAAAATCAAATCGCCAGATATAGAAGAGTATTTAATTTTAGCTAAAGACAAAATAGCCGAACGGCAAATAAAAGGAAAAATAGTCCAAGAATTTAAGGGAAAGGATTTAGCCGGATTGGCTTACGAGCCAGCGTACGCTGACGAGGATTTTTCTAAAAGCGCCTACAGAGTCATTTTGGCTGATTTTGTTTCTTTGGAAAGCGGCACTGGTTTAGTTCATATTGCCCCGGGTTTTGGATTGGAAGATATGGAAGCTGTAAAAAATCAAAACACAGAATCAAAAAGGCAGGGTCTGCCCGAACTCCCAATTTTATTGCCAGTGAACGAAGAAGGGAAATTCGCGCTTGACGCCAAGAAGTGGGCCGGAATGTTTGTCAAAGAAGCGGACCCTTTGATTATTAACGATCTGAAAGAAAGGGGTTTTTTGTTCGCTGAAGAATTATACGAACACGATTACCCTTTTTGCTGGCGCTGTCATTCTCCGCTGCTTTATTACGCCAGAAAATCTTGGTTTATTCAGACGACCAAAATTAAGGACGATCTTATTGGGAATAATCAAAAAATAAATTGGGTTCCGGTTCATTTGAAAGAAGGAAGATTCGGCGAGTGGTTAAGAGATTTGAAAGACTGGGCTTTGACCAGAGAAAGATATTGGGGAACTCCCCTGCCTATTTGGCAATGCAAGACCTGCGGAAAGCAGGAAATTATCGGCTCTAGAAAAGAACTATTCGGCCGAGCTTCTTCGGGCAGCAGATATTTTATTTTCCGCCACGGGTATTCTTTAAGGCAGATTAAAAAGGTATCTTCCTGCTGGCCGGAAAAAGTACCATTTCCCTTGACGAAAAAAGGAGAGAGGGAGGTTGAGGTCGCGGCGAAAAAACTAAAAAATAAAAAAATTGACTTAATTTTTTCCTCCGACCTGTTGAGAGCGAAGCAAACCGCCCGAATTATCGCCAAAGAAACCGGAGCCAAAATAATTATCGCCAAGCAATTGAGGGATTATAACGTGGGAGTTTTTAACTATAAAAATCCGAAATTATCTTGGGAATATTTGGAGAAAAGCGAAAATCCGATTTTAACGAAATTGCCCAAGGGAGAGAGTCTGGCAAATATCAGAAAAAGAATGTACGAATTTTTAAAAAGAGTAAATGAAAAATACCCGGCAAAAAACATTGTTATCGTGTCTCACGAGCTCCCTTTGACGATTTTAGAGCAGACCTTAAGCGGCTTGGAATTAGAAGAAATATTGAAACAAAGGGCGCAGCGGAAAATAAATCCAATCGCTACGGCCGAATGGCGGGAGATAAAGTTTAAAACCCTTCCCTTTAACGGCAATTACGAAATAGATCTCCACCGCCCTTATATTGACGAAATGAAATTTCAGTGTCTGGGTTGTCAGGGTGAGATGGAAAGGGTTTCTGAAGTTATAGATTGCTGGTTTGATTCGGGCTCTATGCCCTTTGCCCAGGCGCGCTGGCCGTTCAGCGGAAACTTGAAGCCTGAACCCTCTGGCGCGAAACCTCCGAAACTGTTCCCGGCAGATTATATTGCCGAAGGGGTTGATCAGACGAGAGGCTGGTTTTACACCCTATTGGCGATCTCCACGCTTTTAGGATTTGGTTCTCCCTACAAGAATGTCATTTCCTTGGGCCATATTTTAGATGAAAAGGGAGAAAAAATGTCAAAATCGAAAGGTAATATTGTTGATCCGTGGTATATTGCCGGCCGGTACGGGGCAGACGCCGCCCGTTGGTATTTTTATACCGTCAACCAGCCCGGCGAAGCGAAATTGTTTTCAGAGAAAGATATTGACCAGGCATTAAAAAGATTTATTTTGATATTTTGGAATTGTTTTACCTTCTGGGAAACATACAAAAAAAATTCAAAAGTCAAAAGCCAAAAGACAAAACCAAAGAATGTTTTAGATAGGTGGATTATTTCCAGGCTGAACCGGCTGGTTTTAGAAGCGACCGAATCTTTGGACAGATTTGATGTGACAGGCGCGGCTAGAATTATTGAAAATTTTGTAATCAACGATTTGTCTTTGTGGTATATTAGAAGATCCAGAAAGCGGTTCAAAGAGATTGAGAATTTTTTAGCCCTTATTCTTTTGGCTGTATGCAAACTTGGCGCGCCCTTCTTTCCTTTTTTGAGCGAAGAAATATACCAAAAAATTTCCGGTTGCCGATTTTCAGCTTCCAAATCAGTGCATTTGGAAAAGTGGCCGATAGCGGATAAAAAATTAATTGATAAAAAACTGGAGGGAAGCATGAACGAGGTTCGCGAGATAGTCAATTTAGGATTGAGAGAAAGGGCGAAGTCGGGCATTAAGGTCAGGCAGCCTCTCGGTAAATTACAAATTACAAATTGCAAATTACAAAAAGAGGAAGAACTTCTGGGGCTAATAAGAGAAGAGGTTAATGTTAAGGAAATTACTTTCGGCGAGTCTTTAAGGCTAGATACGGAAATAACCGAAGAACTTGAAAGGGAAGGAATTGTTCGGGAAGTTGTTCGTCAGATTCAGGGAATGAGAAAAGAGGCAAAATTGCGGCCGAAAGATAAAATTTCAGTGAGCTATTTAGCCGAAGGCGAATTGGGCGAAATTTTGGAAAAAAGTAAAAGTTTGATGCTGGAGGAGGCGAATATAAGCGATTTAGTCCGACGAAGAGAGATTTCGGGGGAGTTTCTCGCTCAAAAAGAAATAAAGGTCGGCGATGAAAAATTATGGCTGGGAATTAAGAAAATTTAAAAAAATGCCGTTTTTAAACTTCGGAGATTTCGGCCGGCTGACAAAACCAACTAAAGAAGCGCCAAGTAAAAAGCCGGCGGCAAAAGACGTCAAAAAAGACCCCTCTCTCTATGGCGGCAAAGACTATTTGAAAGGAGAAACGGGAAGGAACTGGTTGAGAACGGATGAGGCTTGGAAAATTATGAAAAAGTCGGCGGGAGAGAGAGTCTCTTTTGAAAAAGAGTTGCTCAGAGGCGGTCAGGGGATTTCCAGGCAAAAAATGGAAGAGGATTATAAAAAAATAACCCAATTCCCCAATCAATATAAAAAGGAGCATGGCGTAGACGAGAAAGAAAGAAATATAAGAGTTGAAACTTATAAAAAATTCCTGGGCAAATAAATTTTTTGATGTTCGTCCACTACAGAACCCAGGGCCTGGTTGTTGAAAAAAGAGAGAGAGGAGAGGCTGATTTGATATTCACGATTTACACGAAAGATTTCGGGAAATTGGAAATTTTGGGAAGAGCCGTCCGTAAAATTTCTTCAAAATTGAGATCGGCCGTAAGGGTCTTTTGCCTTTCGGAGATGGAATTTGTCCAGGGTAAGAGATACAAAACTCTGACCGACGCGATTTTGATTGAAAAATTCGGCAATATAAAAAAAGATCTGGGAAGATTGGCGGTTGCCCATAAAATCGCCGATATTTTAGATGAGCTGATTAGCGGTCAGGAGCGCGATGAAAAAGTTTGGCGGCTTTTAAAGGAAACATTTGACATCTTGGATAACCGGAGAATCGTTAACTGGCAGATTGTTTTTTATTTCTTTTTTTGGAATTTTATTTCTCTTTTAGGCTATCGACCGGAGCTCTATTGTTGCTCATTCTGCAAAAAGAAGTTGGAACCAGAAAGATTATTTTTCAGCCACAAAGAAGGGGGCGTCATTTGCCAAAATTGCGCCAAAAGAGCAGAATTAAAAGAAGAGATTGATTCGGAAGCGGTAAAAATTTTGAGGATAATAATTAGAAAAGACTGGGAAATGCTTTCAAAATTAAAAATTGACAAAAACAGCCTTAAGGAACTGCAAACAATTTCCGGACGGCATTATTTATATCTATGCGAAAGCTTATCTTCTTTATAATAATTATCGTGACGGCGGCGGGCGGTTTTGGTTTTTGGAATTATCAAAAAAATACTTATTCAAAAGACGTTTTGAGGCTGGAAATTCTTGGTCCCAAAGAAGTTTTGGCGGGCCAGGCTGTTGAGTACAGCGTAAAATATAAAAATAACGGAGATTTCCGCCTTGATAACCCCCAGCTTATTTTTGAGCCGCCTTCGCACGCCATCGGAGAGAACGGCGATATTTTTGAAAGGCAAACTTCGGTTGTAAGCGAAGCGATTTATCCTGGGCAAGAGCAGACTTTTTCTTTCAAAATGCGGATTCTAGACAAAGAAGGAGAAATAAAAACCGCTAAAGCTATTTTAAGTTATCAGCCTAAGGGGCTGAAGGCCAGATACGAGTCTTCAACCAGTTTTACTCTTGTTGTAAAATCCGCGCCCATTACTTTTGATTTTGATTTGTCTTCTAAAACCGAAGCCGGGGAAAATTTCACTTTCAGAGCTAACTATTTTTCCAATTTAGACTATGTTTTAACCGATATGAGGATACAGATGGAATATCCTTCCGGCTTTGAGCTTATTGGTTCTTCCCCTAAATCTTTAGGAGGAAGCGAGTGGGAAATTCCGGTTTTGAACAAATCTCAGGGCGGCCGGATTGAAATTCAGGGCAAGATTCAGGGCGAAATCGGCGAGGCGAAGGTTTTCCGGGCCAAACTCGGAATCTGGAAAAAAGGAGAGTTTATTTTATTAAAAGAAATAAATGCGGGAACAGAATTAATTAATCCGTCAATCTATTTGAGGCAGGAAATAAACGGCAATCCTCAATACGTTGCCCAGCCAGGAGATTGGCTGCATTACAAGGTTTATTTTAAAAATATCGGCAATAATGAATTGAATAATTTGTTCCTCGTTAATAATCTTGAGGGCGACGCCTTTGACTTTTCAACTATAAAATCAGATAACGGCAACTATCAGCCAGGGGATAATTCTGTTGTTTTTGATTGGCGGTCGGTGTCCGATCTCCAATATTTGGCTCCGACCCAGGAGGGAAAAATTGATTTTTGGATAAAACTGAAAGATGACCTGGGCAATGTGAACAATCCAATGGTTAAAAATAAAGTTTTTATTTCCCAGATCAAAGAAGAATTTACGACGAAAATCGGATCGAAGTTGGAGATTGTCCAGAAAGGATTTTTTCAGGATGAGGTTTTCGGCAATAGCGGGCCTTTGCCGCCGCAAGCCGGTCAAACGACCACTTACACGATTTTATGGCAGGTAAAAAATTATTACTCCGACGTTAAAAACGTGAAGGTTAAAGCTGTCTTGCCGCAATCATTATCGTTAACCGGAAAAATTTTCCCCGAAACAGAATTTTCTAAATTCACTTTTGATTCCCGATCAAGAGAGATCGTCTGGTCGGTTGGCGATTTGGCGAGAGGTACAGGGCTGTCTAGCCCAGGACCAAATGTTTCTTTCCAAGTTGCTCTTGCTCCAGCTTCCTACCAAACCGGCCAGATGGAAATTATCGGGCAAGCCGAAGTTTCGGGAGAAGATGGCTGGACAGAAGATATCATCAGGGCCACAGCGTCGGCTGTAACTACTTCGTCAATCGTCAGATAAAGCACGCTTTTATGGAGAATCTAATGGAGAAAATTGTAAGTTTGTGCAAGAGGCGGGGATTTATTTTTCCTTCCTCGGAGATTTATGGCGGGCTGGCTAATTCGTGGGATTATGGCCCGTTGGGAACAGAATTGAAAAATAATATCAAGCAGCTTTGGTGGAAAAAATTCGTTCAAAGCCGCGATGATATGGTCGGGATAGACGCATCGCTTATTATGAATCCTAAAGCTTGGGAGGCGTCAGGCCATTTAAAAGAATTCACCGATCCGCTTGTTGAATGCAAAAATTGCCACAGCCGATTCAGGGCCGATCATAAAACATGTCCGGATTGCGGCAAAAAAGAATTTACCCAAGAAAGACATTTCAATTTGATGTTGAAAACTTTTTTGGGTCCAGTAGAAGATGATTCCAGCGTCGTTTATTTCCGGCCGGAAACCGCTCAAGCGATGTTCGTTGATTTTAAAAGCATTTTAGAGGTTTCGCGTAAAATTTTGCCTTTCGGCATTGCTCAAATCGGCAAAGCGTTCAGAAACGAAATTACTCCCGGCAATTTTATTTTCCGGACCCGGGAGTTTGAGCAAATGGAAATTGAGTATTTTATTCTTGAAAAAGATTGGAAAGATTATTTTGAAGTGTGGCGGAAAGAGGTGTGGAATTGGATGACAAATGACCTGGGCCTTGACAAAAAACACGTTCACGAACTAGATGTGCCAGACGGCGAGCGCGCGCACTATTCAAAGAAGACCATCGATTTTGAGTATGACTATCCGTTTGGGAAAAAAGAGCTTTATGGTTTGGCTTATCGTACCGATTTTGATTTGAAAAATCACTTTAAAGAACCGCCGTACAAAGAGGAGGGTGTTGACGCCTTCTATCCGCATGTGATTGAGCCGACATGGGGAGTTGACCGCTCGGTTTTAGCTGTACTTTTAGAATCTTACAAAGAGGATGCTAAAAGAGTTGTTTTAAAGCTTCCGATAAAGCTAGCTCCGTATAAAGTCGCTGTTTTTCCGCTTTTAGCGAATAAGCCGGAACTCGTAAAATTAGCCAGGAAAATTTACGATGATTTGCGCAAGGATTTTATGATTGCCTGGGACGACCGTGGGAACATCGGCAAACGTTATTATTCTCAAGACGAAATCGGCACGCCGTATTGCATCACCGTTGACTTTGACAGCTTGAAAAAAAACGACGTCACCATCCGCGACCGCGACACTATGAAGCAAGAAAGAAGAAAAATTAAAGATTTAGTCAAAATCTTAAAAGAAAAATTAGAAAATTAAATGTTTAAGAAGACTACGCTGGAAAACGGGTTGAGGATTATTACCGTGCCGCAGGAGAACACCGAGGCTGTGACGGTGCTGGTTCTAGTTGGAACGGGTTCAAAATACGAGGAAAAAGAGGTCAACGGCATTTCTCATTTTTTGGAGCATATGTATTTTAAGGGCACCAAAAAGCAGCCGACTTATTTGGAGGTGGCGGAAACCTTAGATAAAATCGGCGGAATCTACAACGCTTTTACCGCCGAAGATTATACCGGTTATTTTGCCAAAGTTTCAGCCGGCCATTTAGATACGGCGCTGGAATGGGTTTCTGATATTTTTTTAAATTCCATTTTGCCTAAAGCTGAAATTGAAAAAGAAAAAGGAGTTATTAAGGAAGAGCTGAATATGCATCAGGATATTCCGATGAATTATGTCCAGCTTTTGTGGGCTAGGCTTCTATACGGAGACCAGCCGGCCGGTCGAGATATTGTTGGCACGAAAGAAACGCTAAGCAAAATGACGCGAGAGAAACTCCTTAGTTATATGAAAAGCCAATATGTCGCAAGCAATACCATTATTTGCGTTGCCGGTAAAATGACAGCCAGTAAGACTCTGGTTAAGGTCAAAAGATATTTCGCTAAAATAACGACCGCCAAGCCAGCGCAAAAACCTCCGGTTTTTGAAAGGCAGACCGCGCCTGAAAGCTTAATTTATTTTAAGGAAACCGATCAGAGCCATCTGTGCTTAGGCGTGAGAGCGTATAATCTTTCCCATCCGTTAAGATATGCCCAAGAGCTTTTGGGCGTGATTTTGGGCGGGATGATGAGCTCTCGGCTTTTTGTGGAAGTAAGAGAAAGGCTTGGTTTGACTTATTACATTAAAACCGCCATTGAAGATAATGCCGACACAGGGTATCTGGTTACTCAGGTGGGGGTGGATAATAAACGAGTGGAGCAGACTATTTCTGTGATCCTCAAAGAATATAAAAGGGTTTCTCAAGAAAAAATTTCAGCCGCGGAATTAAAGAAAGCCAAGGATTATGTTAAGGGGAAAATGGTGCTTGAGCTGGAGCCTTCAGACACCAAAGCTTTTTTTTACGCCGGGCAGGAGCTCTTGGAAAAAAAGATTCTTCTCTCGGAGCAAGTTTTCAAGAAAATTGATAAAGTTTCAGAAAATGATATTCTTAAAGTAGCTGGAGATATTTTCAGGCCCGAAAATTTAAACGTTGCTTTGGTCGGCCCGTTTAAGGATAAAGATAAATTTTCCAAGCTGTTAAATGACTGGTGAAAACGGAAAAATTCTGGATATTTCATGGGGGACGATTCTTAAAATTGCCTTTGCCGGTTTTTCTTTCTATTTGATTTTTTTAATCAGGAACATTCTCGTTCTTATTATTTTTTCCGTTATTGTTTCTTTGCTTTTTAATCCTGCCATTGATTTCATCCAAAAGCGCAGAATTCCGCGTCTTTTGGCGGTCATCTCTGTTTATGTGGCGATTTTCGGTTTTCTTGGCGGGGTTCTCTATTTAATCTCCTCGCCTTTCATTTCCGAAACTCAAAGATTCTCCCAGCTTTTTCCGCAATACTTTGAAAGAATGTCGCCGGTTTTAAAAGGTTTGGGCGTTGGCGCTTTTGAGAACTTTGACGTTTTTACCAAGACACTGCAAAATTGGCTTGCTAGCGCTTCTTCCAGCGTATTTTCCGCGGTTTCGGCTATTTTCGGCGGTATTTTTTCAACGATAACGATTTTCACCATTGCCTTTTTTCTTTCTCTGGAGGGAAAAGGAGTAAAAAAAATAATTGTTCTTTTTTCGCCTAAAAGATACGAGGACTATATTGCGGAGCGTTGGCTGAAAAGTCAAAACAAAGTAGTAGGCTGGTTTGCGATAAAATTTTTAACATCTGTTCTTGTGGGGTTGCTGACCTTTGCCGCCGCTAAAATTTTAGGAGCAGATTACGCCATTTCTCTGTCGCTTCTGGCGGGCGCGTTCAATATCGTTCCGATAGTCGGCCCGATTGTTTCGGGCGTAATAATTTTTGGCTTTGTGGCTTTGACGTCTTTGGTTAAAGCGATATTTATTTTAATCGCCTTCATTCTTATCCAGCAGATCGAGGGCAATGTCGTGACCCCGATTTTAGCCAAAAGATTTGTCGGGGTTCCGCCGGTCTTGGTTTTAGTCTCTTTGCTGATCGGCGGGAAACTTTGGGGATTTTTAGGAGCTTTTTTGGCTATTCCTTTGGCCGCCGTAATTTTCGAAATTTTAAGAGATTTTTTGAAAAGAAAGAAAGGAGAGGGGATAGCGGAGATAGAAGAAGAAAGAGAATGAGTATTTTATATATCGTCGCGACTCCCATCGGCAATCTTGAGGATATTACCAAAAGAGCCCTCCGCGTTTTGGCGGAGGTTGATTTGATTTTGTGCGAGGATACCAGACAAACCCAAAAATTATTAAATTTTTATAATATTAAAACTAAAACTTTAAGCTATCATCAGCACTCAAAGCTTCAAAAAATTGGCCAGATTATTCAGCTTTTGAAATTGGGCAAAAATTTGGCCTTGGTTTCGGACGCCGGCACGCCGGGAATTTCAGACCCCGGCAATCAATTAGTCGCGCAGGTTGCATCCGCGCAAATTACACAGGTGCAACCTGTGCCTGGATCTTCGGCTCTGACTGCGGCAGCCAGCGTTTCCGGTTTTCCGATGGATAAGTTTTTATTTTTGGGCTTCCCGCCAATGAAAAAGAAAAGGAAAAAATTTTTTGAAGAGATTCTAGGCTCAAAATACCCGGTGATCTTTTACGAGTCGCCGCACAGGATCATAAAAACTCTAAAGGAGCTAAGCTCCTTCGTTGAGGGGCTTAGCTCCTTAGATATAATGGTTGGACGAGAACTAACTAAAAAGTTTGAAACGATTTATAGGGGAAAAATTGGAGAGATAACGAAGACTTTAGAAAAAGAAGGTCCTCGAGGCGAATTCGCGGTTGTTGTCAATCGGAATATTGCTAATTTGCCGCTGCTTTGCTAAAAAAAGGAGAGCTGGTACTGTTCCACCTCTCATTTGACGCCATGCTCTTTTAGATAGCGCAAAGCGTCCTCCATCGTTTGGATTTTTTCGGCGTCTTCGTCGGGTACCTCCAGCTCGAATTCTTCTTCCAGCGCCATAACCAGCTCTATCAGGTCCAGGGAATCGGCGTTGAGGTCGTCTTTGAACGAAGTAGCGGTCGTAATTTCCCCTTCCTCAACACTGAATTTTTCAGCAATGATTTTTTTGAGCCTTTCTTCTAGCTCCATCGAGCCCTCCTTTAGAAAAAAATAACAGAATATTTATCATATGTCAACCAAGACAACCAAGAAAAAAACATTTTATATTACCACCAGCATTCCCTATGTTAACGCGCCGCCGCACATAGGTTTTGCCCAGGAACTGATCCAGGCGGATGTTTTGGCCCGCTATCACCGCGGCTTGAGCGAAGACGTTTTCTTTCTGACCGGTACCGACGAGAACGGCTTAAAAAACGCGCTGGCGGCTGAAAAAGCAGGGAAGACTCCCCAAGAATTTGTTGATGAAATATCAGAAAAATTTAGGCTTTTGACAAAAAGTTTGAACCTATCAAACGACGATTTTATCAGAACTAGCGACAAAAAGAGGCATTGGCCAGCCGCTCAAAAAGTTTGGTCTCTGCTAAAAGAGAGCGGGGATATTTACAAAAAGAAATACAGGGGCCTTTATTGCGTCGGCTGTGAAGCTTTTATCAAAGAAAAAGACCTTGTTAACGGACAATGTCCGGTTCATCTGAAAAAGCCAGAAGTTTTAGGGGAAGAGAATTATTTTTTCCGGCTGTCAAAATACGCAGCTTTAGTAGAAAAGGAAATCAGAGAAAATAAGATAAAAATCGTCCCGGAATCCAAAAAAAATGAAATTTTGAATTTTATAAGTCAGGGAGTTGAAGATGTCAGCTGCTCCCGCTCAAAAGAGAAGTTAAAATGGGGAGTGCCGGTTCCAGGCGACCAAAACCAGATAATTTATATCTGGCTGGAGGCGCTTTCAAATTATATTTCTGCTTTAAATTACGCTTCAAACGGAGACAAATTTAAAAAATTCTGGCCGGCCGATATTCATTGCATGGGAAAAGATATTTTCCGTTTTCACGCCTTGCTCTGGCCAGCGGTGCTTGTGTCTATTAAATTGCCTTTGCCCAAGACAATTTTTGTACGCGGATTTATGACTTCCGGCGGTCAAAAAATGTCAAAGTCATTAGGCAATGTTGTTGATCCTTTTGAACTGGTAAAGAAATATGGGACAGACGCTGTTCGCTATTTTCTTTTGCGGGAAATTCCAGCGACAGAGGATGGAGATTTTACTATTGAAAAATTTGAACAGAGATATAATAGCGATTTGGCAAGTGGTTTAGGGAATTTAGTAGCCAGAGTAATAACGATGGCTAAAAATCCGAAATCCGAAATCCGAAGCACGAAACAAATTCAAAATTTTAAATTCCAGACAACAATAAATAAAACTAAGAAAGATTACGAAAAATCCTTAGAAGAGTTTAGGTTTAATGAGGCGTTGATTGCGATTTGGGAGTTGATTAGTTTTTGCGACGAATATATTGAAAAAGAAAAGCCGTGGGAGGGAGGAAAAAATGATGTTATTAGCGGTTTGTTATTCGTCATTAGCCAGCTAGCAGAATTATTAGAGCCATTTTTGCCTGAAACCGCGGAAAAAATAACTAAACAGCTTAAAATCCAAAAAAGCGAACTATTATTCCCCCGTTTAAAATGAAATGCTGATTGATACTCACGCGCATTTGAATTTTAACGCGTTTAAAGACGATGCCGACGAGGTGATTCGTCGGTCTTTGGCTGGAGGGGCTAAAATGATAAATGTCGGCTCGCAGTATTCAACATCAAAGCGGGCGGTGGAAATAGCTGAATCCGCCAGCTGGCGAGATAAAGGTGTTTACGCGGCAATCGGCCTTCATCCTGTTCATCTGGCTGATGGAATTTTTGAGGCGAAATTAGATAAAGAAGAAATAGCTTTCCGAGCGGACAACGAAAATTTTGATTACAAAAGATATAAAGATTTAGCCGAGTCAAAAAAGGTGGTGGCCGTGGGCGAGATCGGCTTGGATTACTATTATTATCCCAAAAATAAAGCAAAGTTAAGCCAATTTATAAATAGGCAGAAAAAGGCCATCTCTGACCAAATGCATTTGGCCGAAGAATTAAATTTGCCTGTAATTTTTCATTGCCGCAGCGCTCATAATGACCTAATAAACGAGATCGGATCTCCTAAAATAACGGGCGCTATCCACTGCTTTACAGGAACGTGGGAAGACGCAAAAAGATATTTAGCAATGGGATTTTACCTCGGCTTTAACGGCATAATTTTTAAGCTAAACTTAGACGATATAATCAAGAAAACGCCGCTGGATAGGATTTTGCTGGAAACCGATTGTCCTTATTTGGCGCCTCCGCCCGCCGTAGCTTTAGCGAAGGAGGGCCGCAACGAACCTCTTTTCATAAAATATGTCGCGCAAAAAATCGCCGAGCTAAAGGGCGAAACTTTCGAAAAGATTGCCGAAATCACCACTCAAAACGCCCAAAATCTCTTCAGAATTTAATAATCCGCATATTGAAAAAGGTGCTTTTTTGTTATAAATTGAGAGTATTATGGAATCGTATAATCCGCGGAAAATTGAGGCAAAATGGCAGAAAATCTGGGAGAAAAAAGGGTTTTATAAAGCTGAAGATTTTTCCAAAAAGCCCAATCGGTACATTCTGTTTGAATTCCCTTATCCTTCCGGAGAGGGTCTTCATGTCGGCCACCCCAGAAGCTACGTTGCCTTAGACGCAATTGCTCGCAAAAGGAGGATGGAAGGATTTAATGTTTTGTTCCCGATTGGCTGGGACGCTTTTGGTTTGCCGACGGAAAACTATGCCATTAAAACCGGCGTCCATCCGAAGGTTGCCACCGAGAAAAACATCGCCACTTTCAAAAGACAACTAGAATCTTTGGGTTTGTCTTTTGATTGGTCGAGAGAAATCAATACGACCGACCCGAAATATTATAAATGGACGCAATGGATTTTTCTGAAACTTTTTGAAAAAGGTTTAGCTTATCAAGCGGAAATACCGGTTAATTGGTGTCCCTCCTGTAAAATCGGCTTGGCCAACGAAGAAGTGGTGGACGGTCAATGCGAGCGCTGCGGCGCCGAGGTTGGAGAGAAATTATTAAAGCAATGGATGATAAAAATCACGAAATACGCCGACAGGTTGATTGACGATTTGAAAAATGTTGATTTCCCCGAGCGGGTTAAAGCCCAGCAAATAAACTGGATAGGTAGGAGCGGTGGGGTTAACTTGAGAAATAAGATTAAGGATATGGACATTGAGTTTGAGGTCTACGACTCAATTCCTCAGACTTTTTTGGCCCAGACTTTTACCGTTATTGCCCCCGATCACCCTTTATTGCAAAAGTTGATTGAAGGTACTGAATACGAAAGACCGGCTTTGGAGTTTGCCCGCAAAATTATCAAGAAAAGAACGGAAGAAAAATACGAAACCATCAAAGAGCTCGAAGGAATTTTCACGGGGAGATACGTTGAGAATTATATGGGTACTGGCCGAGACTTGCCAATTTGGGTGGCTAGTTATGTTCTTTCTGAATACGGGACAGGCATAGTCAATTGTAGTGCTCACGATGAGAGGGATTTCGCTTTCGCTAAAAAATATAAAATTCCTCTCCGCGCTGTTTTATTGCCCGAAGACAAGGCATTAGCCGAAAAGGTAAAGAATTTAGAAGTCTTTTATCGGGAACCAGACGGGATTCTTCAAGAGCCCTTAGCGTTCAAAGGGATGAGATGGGCAGAAGCTAAAGAGCCGATAATTGATTATTTGATAAAAAATAATTTAGGCAGTAGGGCCGTCAATTATAAGTTGCGCGACTGGGTTTTTTCCAGACAGCATTATTGGGGAGAACCAATCCCGATTATCCATTGCGAAAAGTGCGGGATAGCGCCAGTTCCAGAAAAGGATTTGCCGGTGGAGTTGCCTTATGTGGAAAAATACCAGCCGACAGGCACGGGCGAGTCGCCTCTGGCCGCGATTGCCGAGTGGGTCAACATCAAATGTCCCAAATGCGGCGGCCACGCAAAGAGGGAAACAGATACTATGCCTAATTGGGCCGGCTCCAATTGGTACTATTTAAGATATTTGGACCCTAAAAATGATAAAGCATTGGCGGATGCTAAAAAAATAAAATACTGGATGCCGGTTGATTGGTATAACGGCGGCATGGAGCATACCACTCTACACCTTTTATACTCCCGTTTTATTTATAAATTCCTTTTTGATATTGGCGTGGCACCGCAGCCCGAACCTTACCAGAAAAGAACTTCTCACGGTATGGTTTTGGCCGAGGACGGCAGGAAGATGTCAAAATCTTTTGGCAATGTCATTAACCCCGATGATATCGTAGAAAAATTCGGAGCGGATACAATGCGTCTTTATGAAATGTTTATGGGGCCATTTGATCAAGCGGTTTCCTGGAGCACACGGGGCGTGATAGGCGTTTCAAGATTTTTGGGAAAGACCTGGAATTTAGTTTTGGAATGCCGCGGAAATAAAGAAAGCAGCCAAAAGATTTTAAGGGTTATTAGCAAGCTTAATAAAAAAATCAACGACGATTTAGAGGTAATGAAATTCAACACTATAATTTCTTCTTTCATGGAATTTATTAATTTAGGCCAAGAACATAAAAATGAGATAGGCAAAGAAATAATTGAAAAATTTTTAATTTTAATTTCGCCTTTTGCTCCCCATATTGCCGAAGAGTTATGGGATCAAACGGGTCATAAAAAC
Organism: bacterium; assembly: GCA_043807085.1. GTDB lineage: Bacteria > Patescibacteriota > Minisyncoccia > Minisyncoccales > JAZDGI01 > JAZDGI01. The sequence continues at coordinate 65,722 of JAZDGI010000005.1, forward strand.
AGCATCTTTTTAGAAAAATGGCCGAAGTGTGATCCAAGGTTTATTAAAGACGAAATAATGACTCTGATTATCCAGATTAACGGCAAGTTTCGCGATAAAATTGAGGTAGGCCTAGAAACCACGAAAGAGGAGGCCGAAAAATTGACTTTGGGGCGAGAAAGGGTTAAACAATGGATATCGGGCAAGGAAATAAAAAAGATAATTTTTGTCCAAAATAAACTAATTAATATCGTATGTGCGGGATAGTAGGCTATATTGGCAAAAAAAACGCCGTTCCGATTCTAATGGAAGGGCTAAAAAGAGAAAGCTACCGAGGGTATGATTCCAGCGGCATTGTTGTGTTTGGAAACGGTAAGCCAGTCTGTATAAAGGCGGTTGGGAAACTGGAAAATCTTGAAGAGAAATTAAGCGATAACAGCCCGCAAGGAACTTTAGGATTGGGCCATGTCCGCTGGGCGACCCATGGCGGCGTAACCGAGGAAAACGCTCATCCGCATCACGACTGCAAAAATAATATCTGGCTGGTTCACAACGGCATTATTGAGAATTACAAAGAGCTGAAGAAAAAACTGGAAGAAAAAGGGCATAAATTTGTTTCTCAAACAGATACAGAGGTTATCGTCCATTTAGCTGAAGAATTTTTTAAAGGAAATTTGGAAGAAGCCATCAAAAAAACCACAGCTTTTTTAAGGGGCACTTATGGAATAGCCGCGATTTCCCGTGATGATCCTGACAAGATTGTTGTCGCCCGATTGAGCAGTCCTCTGGTAATCGGCTGGGGGGATAATGAGTATATGGTAGCCTCTGATCCGGCGGCTGTAATCGGCCATACTAGAACCATAACTTATCTATATGATAACGAAATAGCGACGATTACTTTGGCTGGCGGTCCTAAAATCTGGACGATAATAAAGGAGCCGATAGAAAAAAGAAAAGAAAATATAGGCTGGACCGTGGAGGAGGCTCAAAAAGGCGGCTATGCCCATTTTATGCTTAAAGAAATAATGGAAGAGCCCGAGGCAATTGAGAATGCGATGAGAGGCAGATTGGTGCCCGAGGATGGCCAGGTGAGATTGGGCGGGTTAAGTTCTGTTGGGGTTAAACTAAGAGAGATTGATAAGCTAATTTTAATTGCCTGCGGCACAGCAGCTCACGCCGCTAGAACTGGCGAATACATGCTGGAAGAATACGCTGGTATTCCGACTGAAGTTGATGTTGGCTCAGAATTCAGGTATCGAAAGCCCGTTTTGGATAAGCAGACGGCTGTTATTTGCATTTCTCAATCAGGCGAAACAGCCGACACTTTAGCCGCTTTGCGGGAAATGAAGCAAAAAGGAATTTTGGCCTTGGGAGTTACCAATGTGGTCGGCTCAACTCAAGCCAGAGAAACTGATGCCGGAGTTTATACCCGGTCAGGGCCCGAGATGGCTGTCGCATCAACCAAAGCTTTTATTGGCCAATTGACAACTTTGGCTATGTTAACAGTTTATTTAGGCCGGCAAAGGGATATGGCTTTGGTCATGGGCAAAAGAATTGTTGTCGAGCTTTCGAAGCTGCCTGAATTAGCCCGGCAAGTTTTGAAACAAGCGTCGGAAATAGAAAAAATTGCAAAAAAATATAAAGACTTCAAAAATTTTTATTTTATTGGCCGAAAGTATAATCATCCGGCAGCGCGCGAAGGCGCTCATAAATTCAAAGAAGTCACTTATCTTCACGCCGAAGGAGTCAGGGCGGGAGAACTGAAGCATTGCGAGCTGGCCCTAATTGACGAAAGTTTCCCAACTGTGGCCATTTGCCCTTCGGACTCGGTCTATGAAAAAATGATTTCCAATATCCAGGAAATAAAGGCCCGTAAGGGACCAGTTATCGCTATTGCCACTGAAGGCAACGAAGAGATTAAAAATTTGGTTGATGACGTCATTTATATCCCCAAAACCTTGGAAATGCTGACGCCGATTCTGTCAGTCATTCCCCTGCATCTCCTCGCTTATTACGTGGCCAAAGAATTAGGTTACGACATTGATAAACCCAAAAATTTGGCCAAAAGCGTAACTGTTGAGTAAATTTATGATTAAAGACAGCAACAAAATATTTTTGCTTGGAAATGAGGCGATAGTGCGCGGGGCTTTAGCCTCGGGCGTTGATTTTGTGGCAACGTATCCAGGGACGCCTTCTTCGGAAATCGGCAACATCTTCAATAAAATTGCCAAAGAAAACGGCGTTTATTTTGAATTTTCCACTAACGAAAAGGCGGCTTTGGAGGCTGGAATAGGAGCTTCGTTTTCTGGATTGAAAACAATGGTGGCGATGAAAAATTTCGGCCTTAACGTTTGCCTGGATTCTTTAATTCCGTTTGTTTATACTGGCAGCAAAGGAGCGACCGTTATCGTCGTGGCTGACGATCCTTCCTGTCACAGCTCGGCCCAGTCAGAAGAAAATACAAGGCCGATAGCTGATTTGGCCCATATCCCGATTCTAGAGCCGGCCGATCCGCAGGAATGTTTTGATTTTGTGAAGCTCGGCTTTGAAATTTCCGAAAAGTTTAGCCTTCCGATTTTGATCAGGACGACAACAAGAGTGGCGCATCAAAGCGCTCAAGTAAGTTTGGGCGAAATCCGAAATCCAAAACCCCTGCCTGGCCGGCAGGCAGGCGAAATCCAAAATGGCAGGTTTGTTAGAGATCAAAAAAGGTTCGTGACGATGCCGCCGCGGGTTTTGGAGATGAAAAAAGAGCTTTTGGAAAAAATAGAAAAAATCCGGCTTTTCGCTGAGCAAAACACAAAAAACAAGACACAAAATACGAAAATAGGTATAATTACCTCCGGAGTTTCTTATTTATATGTCATGGAGGCGTTAAAGGAACTCAATTTAAATTTGCCGGCTTTGAAGCTTGATTTTTTCTATCCTTTGCCGGAAAAGAAAATTAAAAGTTTCATTAAGAATTTTAAAAAGGTCTTAATCGTTGAGGAATTGGAGCCGTTTTTGGAAAAAGAAATTGAAAGATTGGCAAAAGAAGCTAATTGCCGGCTTGAAATTCACGGCAAAGATTTATTGCCAATCGTCGGCGAGCTCAAACCAGAAATCGTTGAAGTCGCTATCGCCAAACTCGTCGGCAGAAAATTAGAAATTAGAAATTCGAAATTAGAAATTTCGCAGATTAAGCATCTGCCGAGGTTTTGCCCGGGATGCCCATATCATATGGTTTTTGCAGCGATAAAAAAAGCTACTCCTTTGGATGCGATTTTTGGCGGCGACATCGGCTGTTATATGCTGGGAGCGATTCCGCCTCAAGGGCTTTACGATTACCTTTCTTCAATGGGGTCATCTATCGGCATTGGGCATGGAGTTTCCAAGGCAACCAACCAGAAGGTGATTACTTTTATCGGGGACTCAACTTTTTTCCATGCCGGAATTCCCGCTTTATTGAATGCGGTTTTTAATAAATCAAATCCTTTGATTATTATTTTAGATAACGGCACAACGGCCATGACCGGCCATCAGCCGAATCCGGGCACAGCCGTGAAAAAAGATTCTAAATACGAATTTGAATGGAAAGGCTATGGACAAAACTCACTGGCGTCAGAAAAGCCATTATCCATTGAGGAAATTGTTAAGGCCTGCGGCGTTAAAAATTTAAAAGTCGTTAATTCTTTCAATCTAAGCGAAGTGGAAGCTGCCGTGAAAGAATTTTTGCCGAGAGCAGAAGTTTCAGTAATAATCGCCCGGGGAATCTGCGCCTTGCTCGCCAAAAAATTATGAAAGATTTCAATATTATCATCAATGGCGTTGGAGGGCAGGGGTTAATTACCTTGCTGAAAATTATTTCTGAAGCCGCCAAAAGCTCTGGTTTTGACATTAGAGCTTCCGAACTCCATGGTCTGTCCCAGAGAGGCGGATCAGTAGAGGTTTATATCAGGTTTGGCAAAAAAATCTGGTCTCCGTTAGTCTCTCAAGGAAAAGCTGATTTAATAATTTCTCTGGAAGAGCAGGAATCTTTAAACGGCTTGTATTATTCTTCTCCAAACACCGCTTTTTTGATCAATCAATACCGCACGCCGACTTTTACCAAAGACCGAACAGAAGAAGAGGTTCTATCAGCCATTAAAAAAATATCTCAAAAAGCATTTTTAATTCCAGCTTCGGAAATTTGCCAAAAGCAGTTGGGGACCGACGTGGTCGCAGGGATTTATCTTTTAAGCCTTGCTCTCTCTAAAAAACTTCTGCCAATCAAGTCAAACTCAATAATTTCAGCCATCAAAAAAATAATTCCAGAAAAATTTCTAGAATTAAATCTCAAAGCATTTAATCTGGTTCAAGGTTAAACTTTCTCAATTTTAGCGCCTAGCTTTTTTAATTTTTCTTCAATTTTTTCGTAGCCCCGAGCGATTTGAGAGATGTTTTCAATTTGAGTTTGACCTTTGGCGATTAAGCCAGCCAGAATTAAGGCCGCTCCCGAACGGATGTCGCTGGAATTTATTTTACTGCCGATTAAATCTTTTCGGCCGAAAATTAAGGCGCGATGAGGATCAACGACCTCGATATCAGCCCCCATTTTTCTTAATTCGTGCAAATGCTGAAAACGATTTTCATAGAGAGGGTCATGAATCAAACTTTTGCCGCGAGCTTGGGTTAACAAAACCGAAACTGCGGGCTGCAAGTCGGTTGGGAATCCGGGATAAGGAAGAACTTGGATTTTCGTAGGAAGAAATTCTTTTGATGGTTTAACTAAAACTTCATTTGTGCCAACTTCAAAATTAACTCCGATTTCTTTCATTTCCCCCCAGAACATTGTTAAATGGTCAGGATCAACATTTTTAATTTTTCCCATTCCTCCTGTTATGGCAAAAGCGATAAAAAAAGTGCCAATTTCCAGAGGGTCGGGTGAAATTCGAAATTCCGTTCCCGATAATTTTTCCCCGTTCTCAATCTCAATAATATGAGTGCCGATTCCTGAAATTTTGACTCCCATTTTCTTCAACATATTCCCTAAATCTTGAACCTGGGGTTCCGCCGCGGCAATTTCAATTTTGGTTTTTCCCTGCGCCTGGCTCGCCACCATCATTGAAATTTCCGTGGCCGTGGGAGAAAACTCTTTTAGAACAATATGTTTTCCCCCTAGACTTTCCGGCGTTTCAAAATGATAAAATCCGCCTTCTTCTTCCACTTTTACTCCAAAATTTTGAAGGGCTTTTAAGTGGGTTGAAATCGGCCGCAGTCCGATTTTATCTCCGCCCGGGTGGGGGACTTTAAATTTTTTGAATCTTGTTAAAAGAGATCCTATCAGCAAAATCGAAACCCGCATTTTTTCAAAAAGATCGTTTGGTATTTTTTCCGGATTGATATTTTTAGGATCAATTTTTACTTTTCTATCGCTCAGCCACTCAACTTCGGCGCCCATTTGTTTTATAATTTCAATTTGGTCTAAAACATCAGAAACGCGCGGCAGGTTGTCAATTATGGATGGTTCTTCGGAAAGTAAAACCGCGGCCAAACAAGCGCCAGCTGAATTTTTATATCCGGAAATTTCCACTTC
>JAZDGI010000006.1:0-41929 GCA_043807085.1 bacterium
GAATATCTGGCCGGTTGGCAAAGAGAAAGAGCTGATTTTTTAAACTACAAGAAAGAAGAAATGGAGAGAATGGGCGAATTTTTAAAATATGCCGGAGAGGAAATGGTTTTAAAACTTCTGCCGATTCTGGATAGTTTCCAGCTTGCCGAGAAGAAACTGCCTGATAACTTGAAAAATGACGAGAACGTTAAGGGTCTGCTGATGATAAAAGGACAGATTGAAGATTTTTTGAAAAGCCAAGGGGTAGAGGAAATAAAAACAACAGGTGAAAAGTTTGATCTCAATTTCATGGAAGAGGTGGAAAAAGAGGAACAAGAGCAAAAAGGTTATAAAATTAATAATAAAATTTTAAGAGTCGCAAAAATAAAATTATGAGCAAAATATTGGGTATTGATTTGGGAACGTCTATTTCAAAAATGGCAGCTATTATTCAGGGCGAGCCAAAGTGCGTTGAATCAAGAGAGGGTTCAGTGCTAATGCCTTCGGTCGTCGCTATTTCAAAAACCAACGAGAGATTGGTCGGAATTTTGGCTGAAAGGCAGGCCATTACCAATCCTAAGAATACCATTCATTCCGTCAAAAGATTTATCGGTCGGAGATTCCAGGATCCGGAAGTCCAGAAAGAATTAAAGCTTTTGTCTTATGAAACCAGAGAGAGGCAGGACGGCGGCGTGGAAGTAAAAATGGGCGAAGGCTGGCATACGCCAGTTGAAATTTCTTCAATGATTTTGCAGAAATTGAAGCTGGACGCCGAAGAAAAGCTGGGCGAAAAAATTGAAGCGGCGGTTATTACCTGCCCGGCCAATTTTGACGATTCCCAAAGAAAGGCGACAAAGACCGCAGGCGAAGTCGCCGGGTTCAATGTTTTAAGGATTATTAACGAGCCAACAGCCGCGGCTTTAGCTTATGGTTTCGGCAAAAAGCAAGCCCAAAAAGTGGCGGTTTACGATTTTGGCGGCGGAACTTTTGACGTGACTATTCTTGATATTTCTCCGGACACTGTTGAGGTTTTGGCAACGGGCGGCGAGCCTCATTTGGGCGGCCGCGATTTTGACCAGAGAATTATTAATTGGCTGGTTGAGCAATTTCAAAAAGAGCAGGGAGTGGATTTGTCTAAAGATCCTTTGGCCCTGCAAAGACTGAAGGAAGCGTCAGAAAGAGCCAAAATAGAGCTTTCCTCGGCCATGGACACGGAAATCAATCTGCCGTTTATTTCAGCTGACGCCGCCGGGCCCAAGCACTTGCTTCATAAATTAAGCCGGGCCCAGCTTGATAATTTAACCGGCGATCTGATTAATAGATCCGTTGAAAGGACTAAAAAGACCGTTCAGGAAGCTAAATTAGGATTGAAAGACATTGATGAAATAGTTTTAGTCGGCGGCACAACTTTGGTTCCAGCTGTTCGCGAGGCGGTCAAAGATTTATTCGGCAAAGAAGGAAACAAATCAATCAATCCCGAAGAGGTGGTTGCTTTAGGCGCGGCTATCCAGGCCGAAATTCTGAAAGCTAAAGAAGAGGGCCGGGCGCCAGAGGGCGATATAAAATCAGTATTGCTTTTGGACGTTTTGCCTTTGACTTTGGGTATTGAGACTTTGGGCGGAGTGGCCACTCCAATGATCCAAAAAAATACCACCGTCCCGACTTCAAAAAGCCAGATTTTTTCCACCGCGGCCGACAGCCAAACTGCTGTGGAAATAAACGTTTTGCAAGGCGAGCGGCCTATGGCCCAGGACAACAGGTCTGTCGGTAAATTTATTTTGGATGGCATTCCGCTAGCTCCTAGGGGCATTCCCCAGGTGGAGGTTATTTTTGATATTGACGCCAGCGGTATTTTAACTGTTACAGCCAAAGATAAAGCCACCAACAAAACACAGTCAATCAAAATTGAGGGGTCGGTTGGTCTGTCAAAAGAAGAGATTGAAAAGATGAAAAAAGAGGCCGAGCTCCACGCCAAGGAAGATAAAGAGAAAAGAGACAGAGTGGAATCTAAAAATTTAGCCGATAATTTGGTTTATGCCGCTGAAAAAACTTTAAAAGAGTCAGGGGATAAGATTTTAGCTGAAACGAAAAAAGAGATTGAAGAAAAGGCCGAAGCTTTGAAAAAAGTCAAAGATAGTGATAATATTGAAGAGTTGAAGCAAAAAACCCAGGATTTGTCGCAGGCGGTCCAGAAAGCGGGAGCCGAATTGTATAAGCAGAATCAGCAAAGACCGCCGGAAGACCAAGGGAAAAAGCCGGAAGAAGGAGAGTATCACGAGAAAAATTAACCTAATGCCTGATTATTATCAAATTTTAGGTATTGACCGGAAGGCATCGGCCGAGGAAATCAAGAAGGCTTTTTATCGTTTGGCCCACAAACATCATCCTGATAAAGGCGGCGATGAAAAGAAATTCAAAGAAATAAACGAGGCCTACCAGGTTTTATCGGACAAGGAGAAGAGATCGCAGTACGATAACTTCGGTCAAGTATTTGAGCCGGGGGCTGCGCCGGGAGCCGGGACCGGGTTTGAGTGGGCCTGGGGAAGGCCGGATGCTAATATTGATTTTGATTTCGGAGATTTGGGAGAAATGATGGAAGAAATGTTTGGCTTTGGTTCGGGCGTAAGACATAAGCGCGATTCAAAGCGCGGCAGGGACATTGAGGTTGATTTAGAGATATCTTTAGAAGAAACCGCGCGGGGAAAAGAAAAAAGTATTACTTTAGAAAAGATTATCCAATGTCCGCGATGTATGGGATCTGGCGGAGAGCCAGGGACAAAGATCAAAGAGTGTTTTTCTTGCCGAGGCACTGGCCAAGTTCAACAGATTAAAAAGACGTTTTTCGGTTCTTTTACTCAATATACCACTTGCCCTGAATGCGGCGGCGAAGGATATAAGCCCGAGCGGCCCTGCAATGTTTGCAAGGGAGAAGGAAGACTGAAAGGAGACGAGGAAATAAAGATTTTTATTCCGGCTGGCGTAGACACAAGTCAGGTTATTAAAGTTGAGGGGAAGGGAGAAGCCGGTAAAAAAGGCGGAAAGCCAGGGGATTTATACATTCATATTTTTTTGAAAAAACATCCTGTTTTTGAGCGCAAAGGAGATGATCTGTATACCTTAGCGCCGATTTCTTTTTCGCAGGCCGTTTTAGGCGATAATGAGGTTGAGGTGACGACATTGGAGGGAAGCAAAATTTTACTGAAAGTGCCAGAAGGTACAGAGTCAGGAAAGGTTTTAAGAATTTCCGGCAAAGGCATTCCGCATTTCCAAGGTTATGGCCGTGGAGATATGTATGTGGAGCTGATTGTCAGAACTCCCAAAAAATTAACCAAAAAACAGAAAGAATTATTGGAAGAATTGAAAAACGCGGGTCTGTAGCTCAACTGGTAGAGCAGCTCCCTTTTAAGGAGTTGGTTCCGGGTTCGAGTCCCGGCAGACCCACATCGTCTATCGGCGGCATCGCCGATTTTTGTTTGACTTTTTTAGAAGGATGTTTTAATATTTGAATAGTAAGGAGAGCTCCTTACTAAATACCAAAGTTTTAGAAGGAGGAAACCCTCATGGGAAAAACAAGATTAGTACTCGGGGTAGCGTTGGCAGTTGCGGTAGCAGTTGTCGTCGTCCTGTTGGCTTTGCCGTTAGAGGGCTGGCAGCGAATAGTGGTTATGATACCGGTCGGGGTAGCCGTGGCGTTCAGTATAGCGGCGGTCATATTACTAGCCGTGACTGTGTTTAAGGTAACCGACGATCTATGGGAGTCGGACTATTTCCGGTATATGAGGATATTTTGGGGTAGGCACTGGGGAGGAACTGGAGAAATCCTACAAATATCGGTTTGCCGGGCAACCTGGTTAAGCGTTATGACTCTTATTGCGTGGATGGTCGCGATTGGTTTGCTTGGGGTTCTATTCTGGATCACTAGTAGATCTGTGATGGTTGGCATTAATGCGCTAGTCACCGAAGATTTCTTTGCTAACTTCGTTGCTTTGGTCACGCTGGCGATATCCATCCCCGTAATCTCTTTTATCATACTATTCGTTTTATTGTTGCCCGGAAAGATTCTTAAGAAGGTTCCTCGGGTTGAAACGACTCTTCTGGCGGCGGCGATTGTTATATTTGGCGCAGGGCTTATTTGTGCCATGATTGTCGCGCCCATTCGGTCTGTCGGTCTGATGTCTTACCTTATTGCGCTGGCTTGGGTTTTTGGAAGCATAGCCGGAGTTGCCGCGGTAATCATGGCCATAGTAGGTATCGTCAAACTGGCGGTGAAAGCCTCAAGAACGCTTAGCCGCGAAACGGTGCCCGGCCGACTTGCGGAGATCAAGAGTTCCGGCTGGAAACAGAAAATTTGTCCTTTGATAATTCAGGGGCGGAAACAAGAGGAAAGCGGCGATCAGTGTCAGTGATGATCGCCGATTTTTTTTGAAATAAAATGATCATGTGGATAACTTTTTTGACAGGATATTGGATAAACGGGGTATAATAAACAATAAACAATAAACAATAAAAAATTATGCCTAAGAAAACACTGATTATAATAATCGTAGCTATTTTAATAATAGCTTTGGGCTTCGGAGTATATTTTGGCTGGATAAAAAAAGATACGGAGAAGAGCGCTTTGGAGAAAATCGGTGAGGCGGCGGAAAAAGCAACCGAAAACGCCGCCAAAGGCGTTTTACCCTCCATTCAGACAAATCCTCTGGAAGACAAGCCCGATATTAATCCGGCCGATAAAGCCAATCCTTTCAAAAATATTAAGACTAATCCTTTTGAATAATTTTAATAATCATGAAAACAGAATACCTTATTAGTTTTCTCGGCGCGATTTTTTTAATGGCCGGTTCCTTTGTCTTGAGTCAAACGGCTGATGTTCAATACCCGGTTAAGGAATTGGGTAATTGTCCGGACCAGGCCTCCTGCCGTTCTTACTGCGACGAGTCGGCAAACCTGCGGGTCTGTTTGGATTTTGCCAAAAAGAATAATTTAATGTCCGAGAAGGAATTGGCTATGGCTGAAAAATTTGCGGCGGCCGGGGGTGTAGGCCCGGGAGGCTGCACCTCCAAAGATAACTGCGAGGCCTATTGCAACGACATCAGTCGCATTAACGAATGTATTTCTTACGCCGAAAAGAACGACTTGATACCGCCAGAAGAATTAGCCGAAGCCAAACAGGTTCAAGCGGCCATCGCCCGCGGCGTCAAACCGCCGCCTTGCGGCAACAAAAAAGCCTGCGATGCTTACTGCGAGGAGTCAGATCATATGGAAGAATGCATCACTTTCGGCGCGGAAGCCGGTTTTATACAGGGTAAAGAATTAGAAGACGCTCAAAAAATGCTGCAAGCAGTCAAAAGAGGCGTCAAAGCGCCGCCCTGCAAAGGGAAAGAGGCGTGCGACGAATACTGCAGCCAACCCGACAATATGGAATTATGTATGAATTTTGCCATTGAAGCCGGTTTCATGAATGAACAAGAAAAAGCTGATTCCCAGAAAATGCTGCAAGCGCTTAAAAAGGGCGTGAAGCCCCCACCTTGCAAAGGCAAAGAAGCCTGCGACGAATACTGCTCACAAGAGGAACATTTTGAAGAGTGCATGAACTTTGCCGTAGCGGCCGGTTTTATGTCGGAGGAGGACGCCGTTATGGCGCGTAAAACCGGCGGCAAGAGTCCAGGCGACTGCAAAGGGAAAGAGGCCTGCGAAGCATTTTGCAATAATCCGGATAACCAAGAAACCTGTTTCAATTTTGCCAAAGAGAATGGGTTGATACCCGAAGAAGATATGAAACGGATGGAAGAAGGCACACAGCGGTTTAAAGAATCATTAGAGCAGGCGCCGGCGCCAGTTATGGATTGTCTTAATTCCCAAATAGGGGTCGATTTAATGGAAAAAATTAAAAGCGGTACGGTTATGCCTCCGAAAGACATTGGTGATAAAATGCGCGGCTGCTACGAAACAATGATGCCGCCTTCCGAGCAAGGGGGACCGGGAGCGGGTGGTATGATGCCTCCAGGAGAGGGAGGAGGGCAACCAGGCCCACAAATGCAACAGATGATGCCTTCTCAAGGAGAAATGACGCAGCCACCCTCTCAAGAGCAGATGCAACAAATTCAACAACAACAGATGCAACAGATACAACAGCAGATGCAGCAGCAATATGGTCCGCCACCGGAGGGCGGAGGAGAAATGATGTCGCCGCCGACTCAGGAAGAAATTCAACAGATACAACAACAGCAGCAGCAGCAGATGCAACAGCAGATGCAGCAGCAATATGGACCGCCACCAACCGAACAAGTGCCGCCGCAATCTTTTTTTGATAAAGCCAAAAATTTCTTGTTCTTAGGCAGTATTTCAGCTCCCTTTCTGCGGGAAAGATAAAAATAAAAATTATTTCCTTGTGGAGATGCTGATTTTTTGTTGTAAGAATAAATTATGATATGATTAGCTTAAAGATTGGCACAGATATGCAGAAAAAATTAAAAAAAAGTTTAACCGTCCTTGTTTTAGCTGTTTTTGTATTTATTGTTTTTGGTTTTGGGGTCTGGGCTGGGAGAGAAAGCGTTTTTTGCAAAACTTGCCAGCCAGAGACCGTTGATTTCTCGCTTTTTTGGCAAACCTACGAAAAATTAAAAGAGAAATTCGTAGATAATGACAAAATCAACGAGCAGGAAATTCTTTACGGCGCGATTTCGGGCATGGTAAAATCTTTGGGCGATCCTTACACTGTTTTTATGCCGCCAGAAGAAGCGAAAAAATTTTTAGCGGATGTAAAAGGCAGTTTTGAAGGCGTTGGCATGGAAATCGGAATAAAAAAAGGCGTTCTGCAGGTAATAGCTCCTTTGGAAGGAACGCCGGCTAAAAAAGCCGGCCTGCGGCCCGGCGACCAGATAGTTAAAATCAACAGCACCTCAACAGCCGATATAACGATTGACGAGGCGGTAAGCTGGATCAGGGGGCCTCGAGGAACGGAAATCACGCTTTCTGTATTAAGAAAAGGATGGGACGAGTCTAGGGAAATAAAAATTATTCGGGAAAAAATCGAGATCCCTTCTTTAGAATGGAAAATGTTTTCAGATTCCGTGGTCTACATCAAGCTTAATCAGTTTTCCGAGAAAGCGGGCAGAGATTTTGGTTTGGCGGCCAACGAAATATTAAGAGGAAAGGCTCAAAAAATTATTTTGGATTTGAGAGGCAACCCTGGCGGTTATTTGGAGATATCTCAAGAGATTGCCGGATGGTTTTTAGAAAAAGGGCAAATTGTTACTATTGAAGATTTTGGGCCTGATAAAGAAGAAAATATTTACCGGGCAGAGGGGAACGGTAAATTTCTGGAATATCCAATGGTGATTTTAATTGATCAGGGATCAGCCTCGGCATCGGAAATTTTAGCAGGAGCTTTGAGGGATAACCGCCAGATTCAGCTTGTCGGAGAAAAATCCTTTGGCAAGGGATCGGTGCAGGAAATGGAAAATTTAGCTGACGATTCTTCTCTGAAGATCACTGTTGCGCACTGGCTGACTCCGAGCGGAAAACTGATTGCCGAAAAGGGGCTGGAGCCTGACATAAAGGTGGATATAAGCGAGCAGGATCTTGACAATAGCAAAGACCCTCAGCTTGAAAAAGCCCTTGAAGTTTTAAAAGAAATCCGTTAGAATCAAATAATGAAAGTGATCCTTCTCCAAAACGTGGAAAATTTGGGAAAAAAGTTTGATGTCAAAGATATAAAGTCCGGATACGCCAATAATTTTTTAATTCCCAAGGGTTTGGTTAAAAGAGCGACCAAAGAGGCGCTTTTATGGTTGGCGGCGCAAAAGGAAATTGAAGCCAAAGTCGTTGAAGAAGAGCTTAAGGGATTCCAAGGATTAGCTTCGGCGTTGGACGGCCAAGAAGTGATTATTGAGATGAGAATCGGCGAACAGGGTCAGCTTTTTGAGGCGGTCAACGCTCAAAAAATTTCTGAAAAATTAAAAGAGCTGGGGTTTGAGGTCAAAAAAAGCCAGATTAAACTGGAGAATCCCATAAAAGAGCTGGGAGAGTATCCGGTTAATGTTCATTTTGAGCATAATTTGGAGGCTGAAATAAAAATAATCATAACCGAGGAAAAATAATATGGCGCGATATATTTTTGTTGCCGGCGGCGTAATGTCGGGTGTCGGCAAAGGGGTGTCCGCCGCTTCTATTGGCAGAATATTAAAATCGCGCGGTTTTAGGGTAAGTTCGATCAAAATTGATCCTTATATTAATGTTGACGCGGGCACGATGAACCCGGTTGAGCACGGCGAAGTTTTTGTGACTTCAGATGGCACTGAATGCGATCAGGATGTCGGCAACTACGAAAGATTCTTAGATGAAAATTTAACCACGGAAAATTATATCACTACCGGGCGAGTTTACGACGCGGTTATACGCAAAGAAAGAAACCTAGAATACGAGGGAAGGTGCGTGGAGGTAGTTCCGGATATTCCTAACGAAGTTATAGCGAGAATCAAAAACGTGGCTAAAAAAACCCGCGCCGATTTTGTTTTGATTGAAATCGGAGGAACCGTTGGCGAGTATCAAAACCTTATTTTTCTGGAAGCCGCTAGGTTGATGAAAATAAAGGAGCCGAAAAATATAGTTTTTGTCATGGTCAGTTATTTGCCGGTGCCGGAAATGGTGGGAGAAATGAAAACAAAGCCCACGCAATCGGCGGTAAGACTTCTGAACGAAGCCGGCTTGCAGCCGAATATTATTTTGGGGAGATCAAGCTTTCCTTTGGATATGCCGCGGAAAAGGAAGATATCAATGTTTTGCAATGTTGATATTAACAACGTTATTTCAGCTCCGGATGTCAAATCTATTTATGAAATTCCTCTTAATTTTGAAAAAGAAAATTTAGGAAATCAAATCCTGAAAGAATTCGGCTTGAGATCTAAAAAGAAAGACCTAGATGATTGGCGTTATCTGGTCAAGACCATTAAAACGGCGCAAAAGCCGGTAAAAATCGGAATCGTAGGAAAATATTTTGAAACAGGCAGCTTCACTCTTTCCGATTCTTATATTTCCGTCATTGAGGCGGTTAAGCACGCCGCTTGGTTTAACAAAAGAAAGCCGGAAATTTATTGGCTGTCGTCGGAAAAATACGAAAAGAGCCCGCAATCTTTAAAAGAGCTCAAAGAATATGATGGGATAATTGTGCCCGGCGGATTTGGCTCAAGAGGAGTGGATGGAAAAATAAAAGCAATTGAATTTTGCCGAAAACAGAAGATTCCTTATTTGGGACTTTGCCTTGGCATGCAATTGGCGGTAGTGGAATTCAGCCGTAATGTTTGCAGGATGCAGGATGCTCATACTACTGAAATCGTTAAGCATTCCAAATATCCGGTGATTGACGTTATGCCAGAGCAAAAGGTTTTTTTGCAGGAAAAAAAATACGGCGCGACAATGAGGCTAGGGGATTACCCTTGCCTTCTGCGGCCCGGGACAGTTGTTTACTCCGCCTATTTAAGGGCGCGATGGGGCAGGCAAAATAAAAAGGGCGGAATTCTTATTTATGAACGCCACCGCCATCGTTACGAATTGAACAATGAGTTTCGCAAAGATTTAGAAGATAGGGGATTGGTTATGTCGGGAATCAATCCCGAAAGAAATTTAGTGGAAATAATAGAGCTAAAAGAACATCCATTTTTTGTTGCCAGCCAGTTTCATCCCGAATTCAAATCCAGGCCCCTGAATCCTCACCCGTTGTTTAGGGAATTTATCAGAGCCGCGGCCAAATAAAGATTATTTAATATTGGCGATTCTGACGGTTCGTTGAGATCCGTTAAAACGATTTTTCTTTTTTGTCAAAAAACTGACGACGCCTTCTTTGAGGGCGAACAAAGTATCATCACCGCCCCTTTTGACATTTTCTCCGGGTAAGAACTTGGTTCCTCTTTGGCGAACCAAAATTTGGCCGGGAAAAGCCTTTTGGCCGTCAGCGATTTTTATGCCAAGATATTTAGGCTGCGAGTCTCGGCCCAAGCGAGCCGAACCGGAAGATTTCGTTTTTGCCATGATAATACATGTTAACAAGAATAATCCAATTTGTCAAAGCTCACCTAGCTGATATAATTTTGTTGATCGGCGTAATTTTGATTTCATTATTGTCTTTTGCAATGGGTTATATCGCGGCTCAAAAAATATGAAGGTGGCTATCGTCGGAGCGGGGATATGCGGGCTGTATTTAGCCTGGAAATTGGCTGAAAGAGGGGAGCAGGTGACGGTTTTTGAGAAAAGAGGGGAAATCGGCAAAAAGGTTTGCTCTGGCTTGTTCAGCGACAGAATCTTAGATTTTATTCCCGAGAGTGAAAGGTTAATCCAAAACCAGATCGCTTATGTTTTGATTCATTTTCCCAAAAAGACTCTGAAAATAAAATTTTCCAGGCTTTTTTTTGTAATGAGCCATTTTGAGCTGGATAATTTAGCGGCTGATTTGGCTGAAAAGTCTGGGGCCAAGATCGTTTTAAATTACGATATATCGAGGTCCGGCCTCCCTCTGTCTGGTTCCGACCTTATTATTGGCTGCGACGGCGCTTTGTCTGAAACAAGAAAAAAATTTGGGGCAAAAGACCCAAAATTTTATTTGGGAATACAGACGATCTGTCCGACAGCCGATTGTTCAAATTACGTTGAAACTTGGGCGACTGAAGCCGGGTTTATTTGGAAAATACCGCGAGGCAATGAAACAGAATGGGGGATTATGGAAAAACCCGAAACGGCAATGAATCTTTTTAACAATTTTATAAAAAAAAACAATATTGAGCCTACTGAAAAAAGGTCCTGGCTTATCCCGCAGGGCCTGATAACTTTAAGAAACAAAAAAGCCGTTCTTTGCGGCGATGCCGCGGGATTAACCAAGCCCTGGTCGGGCGGAGGGGTGATCTGGGGATTAAGAGGCTGCGATATGGTCTTGAAAAACTTCCCGGATTTTATAGAATACGAGAAAGAGCTTAAAAAATTTTTTCTGGCTCAAATTTATTTAGCCAAAGCCGCAAAGAAGATTGTTTATTTTTTAGGCAATAATTTTCCGCTGATTTTGCCAGCCAGATGGAGCATAGACGGAGATTTTATATTTTAAATTAAATATGACTGAATCTGCTATTCCTTATCATTTGGGGATAATCATTGACGGCAATCGCCGGTGGGCCAGAGAGAAGGGCTTGCCAGCTGCCGAGGGTCATCGGGCCGGCTCAAAGAGGGTGCGGGAGCTGATTTTTGCCGCAAAAAAAAGAGGCGTAAAAATCCTGACTCTTTTTGTTTTTTCCACGGAAAACTGGCAAAGGCCGAAAGCTGAAGTCGGTTTTTTAATGAGGATGCTCGGCCGGGCTTTTGGTAAAAAGTATATTAAAGAAGTAATCAGCGAAAAGATTAAGATGAATGTTATCGGCCAGAGAGAGAAATTGCCAAAATTTTTGCAGAAAAGAATAAAAGAAGTTGAAGCTAAAACCATCTGCTGCAAAGAAATGGTTTTAAATTTCGCCTTAAGCTACGGAGGAAGAGCTGAAATCGTGGAAGCCATTAAAAAAATAATTGAAAAGAAAATTCCTTTAGAAAAAATTAACGAGGATGTGATTAAAGAAAATCTTTGGACTTCTGACGTTGATTTGATCATTCGCACCGGGAAAGCCCAGCGCATTTCTAATTTCTTGGTTTGGCAGGGAGCTTATTCCGAGCTCTATTTTCCGCAAAAATACTGGCCGGATTTCACGGAAAAAGATTTAGACGAAGCTCTTGCAGATTACGCCGGCCGCGAAAGGAGATTCGGAAAATAAAATCAATAATTAATAGAGAAATTTATCTATAATCAAATTATCGCCGTCTAGCAGATAGACGGTGTCGTGTTTTTCGGCTAAAATTTCCCGCTGAAACTGAAATCTGTTTGTATAAATGTGCCACTCGTTGATTGTGAAATTTGAATCCTGGGAATATTCCACAAAACAAGCTGGATAAGTAAAGGTAGCTTGAATATAAGCTATACAAGCAGAATCTCCTTCAACTCCGAAACTTTTCAATTTGTTTCCGTTCATTGACTCGCATTGCGATCGGCTGTTTATATAAAGCTGGCAGGCAGAGCTTAGATAGCGAGGAAGCCGGTTAGCTACAGGCCGCGGGCAATTTTTAGAGATTGGAATGGTAAAATGGCGGAAGCCGTCGTCCAGATAGCCCAAGCATTTATTCGGCCTGAAATTAACGTCTAAAATAGGCGAAGAGTTGCTGGAAATAATTATTTTGTCGCTCGGCTTCAAAAAGACACCCTCTTTTTTAGTCGGGTTCATAGAGTCGTATTTTTCAATTCCCTGGGGTATGGTGGTAGTTCCGTTCTTGCCGGCAATCTTCCAGCCGGTGATATCTATTTTTTCATTATTGCCAAGCCGAGAGTAAAGGGTGATTAAAGACGGAGTAGAGAAAGTCGGCGCTGTCACGCCGCTAATTTTTAATTTGCCAAAAAAAGGAGAAACTTTTAGGGTGAAATGAACGGCGGCAGGAGTTTGATCAGCGATACTGCCGATTTTTGCCCTGACCAAAAAAACGTAATCTTTGACGCCAGCCGGCAAATTTATAATTCTTTCGGTGGAATTAGTCGGCTGCCATTCTTTATCGTATCCTTCCAGTTTGGTTTCGTAAGAGATGCGGCCTGGCGTGTCTTCTGGCGTTACTTTTCCGCTGTAGTCAAAAATGACCTGCGTGGTATCGGAAATGACCTCTTTTTCCAGAGGGCCGTATTTTATAAAAGTTTCAAGCGAAAAAGCTGAAGATTCTGACGGTTCTTCTGTCTGGGAGGGCGTTATGCTGACAGTCTTTTGCGGCGCTTGGCGAGTTTGCGAGATGTTCGTGGGGGCAATAGGGGACTCTACCTCGGGTTTATTAAAATGACCCCAAACCGAAGCTACTATGGCCAAAACGATAATAAGAAAAACCACTTGCATATTCTTTATTCTAGCTCAAATTTTTAGAATTAAGAAGTTATATTGTGCGACATTTATTCTTTTAAAGTTTTACCGGAATGGAATTGGCGATGGATGTCGCGGAGACGTTTGTTTGTCACATGAGTATAGATTTGAGTTGTCATAATGCTTTTATGTCCTAAGAATTCCTGAATGGCGCGCAAGTCTACGCCTTGAGTCAGCAAATCAGTGGCGTAAGAGTGGCGCAGGGTGTGGGGAGTGGTGAAGATAGGTATTCCGGCCAAAATATCGTATTTTTTAATAATCCTTTCTATGGAACGGGCGGTTAACCGGCTTTCAGCGTTTTTTCTGGCCCTATAATGGATAAACAGCGGTTTTTCTTTATCGCTGCGGCTTTCTAAAAACTTCTTGATCCAAGAGAGAGCTCTTTCGGAAAAATAAACGGTTCTGGGCCGGTTTCCTTTGCCGATGATGCCTAGCTCCAGATCTTTTTTATCTTTTGTGTTAACAAACTGCTCGCGATTCAAAGCAACTAATTCAGCTATCCTTAGGCCGGTAGAAAAAAGAGTTTCTAAAATAGCGCGATCTCGCAGGCCTTGTGGCGTTTTAATGTCCGGAGACAGCAAAAGCTTCTCGACTTGGTCCAGATTGAGGAATTTTATCGTTTTTTCGGCTTTAGCGTCCTTCGGGAGGCTTATTTTATCAGCTGGCAGTGAAACTATGTCTTTGGCAGTAAAATAGCCCAGAAAGGCCCTTAGGGCGATTAAATAGTAGTTCTGGGTCAACTTCTTCAGGGGCCGTCCATTTTTGCCTTGAAAACGAGATAAAAAAAGCCGGTATGCCCAAATATCGTCGGCTGTTAGTTCGTGGGGCAATAAAGATTCTTTTTTGGCTTTTTTCAGCCAGGAAATAAATTTTTGCAGATAGTGCTGATAGTTTTCTTGAGTTCGGTTTGATAATCCCTTTTCAACTTCGCAATAATCTAAAAAGTCGGAAAGATGTTTGATGATAGGAGTGTTAGATTCTTTCATAGTATGCTCTTGAATAGTCGCTTTACCTGCATTGTACGACATTTGATAAACCTGTGTCAATAGGAAAAACTCCACTTCCCTTCGGCTGTAGCCCCTCGCGGTTTGCGGACCAAAGAGTTAAATCGCTTGGTTGATCTCGCCCTTAATAAGATCCTTGAGTTTGGAAATACCGGTTTTTGCCAGTTCCTTGTAATAGCCGTAATCATCGTTCATCAGCTTGCCGAAAGCCGATTTAAAACTATCCCAAGACGGATGCCCGAAAAAATCCGAAAATTGTCCCACCTGGACTTTGCCCAAGAACACCGGCACTAAGAGCAAAATTAAAAATATAATAAAAAGTTTTTTCATTAATTTAATTTTAATATATTGAAAAATAAACGCAACTTATTTTTCCACAGCCAGTTTTTCTATGGCTTCGCTTACTCTTTGCAGGGTTTTTTCTCTGCCCAAAACTTCCGCCACTTCAAATGGTCCGGCTGAAGCTTTCTTGCCAGTCAGGGCGGCCCTCAAAGGCCAAAGCATAACTCCCCTATCCCCTCCTTTTTCAGCTTCCGGCATAACAATGTTTTGAAGGTTTTCTTTGCTCCAATTTTCTTCGTTTATTTTTGACAGCAAATCCTCCGCATTTTTTAAAGATTCGGAGACAACGTTTTCCGGCGCGTTTTTCCATTTTAATAAATCCTTATCGTATTCAGGGTCTTTAAAGAAAAAATCAGCCAGATCGGTAATTTCCGAAAGCTTTTTTAGTCTTTCCCCGTAAAGAGATACGATTTGTTTTAGCTTTTCAAAAGAAAATTCCTTTTTGACTTCGGGCAAATATGGCAGGCAAAGTTCGGTTAGTTTGTCTAGTGTCAGCCGACGAATATAAAAACCATTTAAATAATCCAGTCGCTGGATATTGAAAATCGCGCCGGCTTTTTGCACTCTTTCCAGAGAGAATTCTTTTATCAGAGAATCCAGCGAATAAATTTCTTTTTCACAGCCCGGATTCCAGCCTAGAAAGGCTAGGAAATTGATCAAAGTCTCGGGTAAATAGCCCTGTTGGCGGTAATCCGTAACCGAAACCGAACCCTGTCTTTTGGAAAGTTTCGAGCGATCGGGCGCCAAAATCAGGGGCAAGTGGGCGTATTTTGGCTGGGGCAGTCCGAGAGCTTCTTGGATCAAAATTTGTTTGGGCGTGTTGGAAAGATGCTCTTCTCCCCGGATGACATGGCTGATATTCATTTCAAAATCGTCAATCACTACCGAGAAATGGTAAAGGGGAGTTTGAAGGTTTTTAGCAATGACCAAATCCCCTATCAGATTCATATCAAATTCCACTTCGCCCCTGATAATATCTCTAAACTTCACTTTTTTGGGTTCAACTTTAAAACGAATAACCGAAGACTCCCCGTTTTTTATTTTTTTTTCTACTTCTGCCTCCGGCAAGTCGCGGCAGGTCCCCAAATATCTTGGCGCCTCTCCCCTACTCATTTGATCTTGGCGCTGGGATTCAAGCTCTTCTTCGGAACAAAAACAATAATAGGCCTTCTTTTCTTTTATAAGTTTTTTTATATATTCTTCGTATACATCAAATCTTTCGCTTTGGCGGTACGGGCCTTCGTCCCAAACAAGCCCCAGCCACTTTAACGCGTCCAAAATGTCTTTTTCGTATTCTGGCCTTGATCTTTCTTTGTCAGTATCCTCAATCCTTAAAATAAACCTGCCATTATTATTTTTGGCGAAAAGGTAATTGAACAGGGCGGTTCTGACTCCGCCAATATGTAAAAGTCCGGTCGGAGACGGCGCGAATCTAGTTCTTATTTTTGCCATAATAATTAAATATATAATTAGCGATGGTTTTGGCGGCTTCGGGCTTTGAAAAGTCCTTGGCTGCTTTTGACATTTTTTCTAATTCTTCAGGGTGAAAAGCCAAATACCTAAGTTTTTCCAGGAAAAAATGCGGGGTGAAGTTTGATTCTTCTAAAACTTGGCTGGTTCCGGTTTGGGCGTAAGCGTAAGCATTTTTGACTTGGTGATTCTGGGCGGATTCTGGCAAGGGAATTAAAATACTGGGTTTTCCTATGGCGGCTATTTCAAATATACTGCTGGATCCGGCCCGGGAAACGATTATATCGCTGGCGGCATAAACTTGTTTTAATTCTTCTTCTTTCAAAAAAGGAAAGAGATGGTAAAAAGATTCTGCTTCTTTGGCAATGACTACTTTCGCTTCAGCTTTGACCTGCGCAAAGTTTTTTTCACCTGCCTGATGCGCAATCTCGAAATCCTTTAATAATTCCGGCAGAATTTCCAGTATCCTGTCGTTAATCCTTTGTGCTCCCTGGGAGCCGCCGATGATTAAAATAACGGGTTTCGCGCTTTGGATTTTCAGCAATTTTTTAGCGGCGTCAAGCGGATAATCAAAAAGCTCCCGCCTTATCGGGTTTCCCGTCAAAATCATTTTTTTAAGCGGGAGGCCTTCGGTTTGTTCAAAGGAAACGAAAATTTTTAAAGCGAATTTGGCTAAAATGCGGTTTGAGATGCCAGGGCTGATGTCTGATTCGTGAGAGAATATCGGCACCCAAAGAAGTTTTCCGGCAATTACTCCCGGGATTGAACCGTAACCGCCTTTGGAAAAAATTAAATCCGGAGCGAAGAGAAAAACATAGAAAAATGACTGAAGTATCCCCAAAGGAATTTTTAAAAATATGTCCAATAAATTTTGCAGAACGCTTTGCCAATTAAAGTATCTCCGGATTTTTCCCGAAAGAACGGTTTTGACTTGGATGCCCTCCTGCGAGAGTAAAATCAGGGCAAAATCGTCTCGCGGCCCCAAATAGAAAAATCGCAGAGCGTTTTGCGGGTAAATCCGCCGCATTTCTCTGGCGACCGCTATGATCGGCAGAATATGCCCGGCTGTTCCACCGCCCGTAAAAAGTATCTTCATTTTGCTAAGATGATTTAGATATATTTAATAATAGTCCGGCGCCGATCATCTCGGTTATCAAGGCCGAGCCGCCGTAGCTGACAAACGGCAATGGAATGCCGGCTATTGGCAAAATTCCTATCATTGCCCCAATATTAACAAATCCTTGTATGCTAATCCATGAGGTTATGCCGATGGCCGCCAGTTTGGCGAATTTATTCCGGGATTTTTTGGCTATACGGAAGCCAAACCATAAAAATAAAGCCAAAAGCAGAACTAAAATTACGCCGCCGGCAAATCCAGTTTCTTCGGCAAAAACCGCAAAAATCGTGTCAGAGATTGATTGAGGCAAAAAGCCGAGTTTTTGTCCGGACATTCCAAATCCCCTGCCCCAAACGCCGCCCGATCCCACGGCTATCAAAGATTGATCTATTTGATAGCCATGGCCTGACGGATCTATATTGCGGTTTAAAAAGATCAGTAATCTATTTATGCGATACGGCGCGAATTTCACCAAAGCAGCCAAAGAGCCGGCTCCTGCCAAAAGCGCTAAACCGCTGTGCCGCAACGGCGTTTGATTCAAAAAGTACATTATGCCAGCCGTCGCGGCTAAAATTGCCAAAGTGCTGACGTCGGGCTGAAGGGCCAAAAACAAACTGATTAGTCCCAAAATAGCCAGAAAAACAATAAAAGTTTGAGTGGAATTATCTTCGTTTTTTAGGAATTTTCCCGTCCGCTCCGTTTTATTGGCGAGCCAGCTGGCTAGATACAGGATGAAAGTCAATTTTAAAAATTCCGCTGGCTGAAAAGAAATAGGGCCCATTTTTATCCAGCGGCTGGCGCCGCCCGATTCAGCCCCTATCCCCGGCAAGAAAATAATTCCGAGAAGCGTCAAATTTATCAAAAATAAAACTGGAGCTATTTTTTTGATTTTCTGCAAGTCCATTTTATATACGCAAAATGCCAGGACGGCGCCGGGCAGCAAGCCAAAAATTATTTGATGATTTAAAAAATAATACGGCGTGTCAAAATTTTTCAGGGAAAAAGGCGCCGAAGCGCTGGTCAGTATAATAATTCCCAAAAAGACCAAGGCGATGACGATTCCCAAAAAAACATAATCCGGTTTTTTAACCATAGCGTTAGTTTTTTCCGAAAAATTTCACGTATTTTTTAAACAAATTGCCTCTTTCTTTATAGTCCTTAAAAAGGCCAAAACTGGGAGAGGCGCAGGATAATAAGCATATTTTTCCTTTTTGAGTATGATGGTAAGCCAATTTTACCGCCTCTTTCATGCTGTCTGTAAAAAAAGATTTTATCGCGGCGTTTTTATTTATTTTTTTTATTTCTTCCGAGATCCTTTGGCCGCTTCCCGGAAACAAAATTATATTTTTAATTTTACTCTTCAGAACTTTCCTTGCCAACTCGTCAAAATTCAGCCCCCGATCAAATCCTCCGAGAAAAATTGTTTCCACTTTATCGCTCAAAAGGGTTAATGCAGAAATAACAGCTTCGGGTATGGTGGCTAAAGAATCGTTGTAGAAAGTTATTCCCCTGAAAGTTCCGACTAATTCTAAGCGGTGAGGCAATGGTTTGAAATTTTTAATCGCTTTTTCCATCTTTGCTTCAGGAATTTTGAATATCTTTCCGACGGCTCGGGCGGCGTTTTTATCTAAGTCATAATAATCCCCTTTTATCGCTATTTTTTTTGCGGGCGAAGAGAATTTTATTCTCTTCTTCGCCTTCGCTTTCTGCGAAAGTTCGGTTTTAGATTTTTTGGCAATTTCTTTGACTAATTTATTTTCCGAATTATAAACTAGAAAATCCCCCTCTTTTTGATAACGGGTGATATTGGTCTTAGCATTTATATATTCTTTAAAATTTCGGTAATAATCTAGATGTTCTTGATAAATGTTTAAAAGAACGGCGATATGGGGCGATTTTTTCAGGTTGGTCAGTTGAAAACTGGATAGCTCGTAAACGTAAATGTCTTTCGGCGTTGCCGAAAAAAGAAGATTCAGAACTGGCTTGCCGATATTGCCGACCAAATGAACCTTTAACCCCCCGCTTTTTAATACTGCGCAGCATAGCGAAGCGGTAGTGCTTTTGCCTTTCGTTCCGGTAATACCGACAATTTGCCCCGGGCAATTGTCAAAAAAAATCTCCGTCTGCGTCGTAATCCTGCGGACATCGGGTGTCCGCAGGATCTTAAATGGGATGCCGGGCGATTTGATAATTACATCATAATCCCCTATTTTATCAAGATAATCTTTGCCAAATTTCTGATCAGCAATGCCAATCTTTTTTTTGGGAAATAATTTTTTCAAAAACAAAAGAGTATCTTTTCCCTCCCTGCCAAACCCCAATATCACTATTTTTTTATTTTTTAATTCGTTTAGTTTCATTTTATTAAATTCTTGTCAGCAGATAAGGTATTCTGCCGGATTTTTTGGCTTTTTCCTGGCATAATTTAAAAGCCTGCCTGCTTTCGGCTTTGGTGCCGACGCATTCAAATGGTTTGATACTCCCCTGCCCCAATAAACCCTTCATCGTGGGCAAAAGTTTTTTATTTTCAAAAATATCTTGGTCAAAGATTTTTAGCAGCTGTTTTTTTTCTAAAAATGGATACAGGGTCATGTAAACAAATAAACATTTTGGGCAATTACCGCACCATTTCTTTTTTGCCGCCAGCTGTCCTTTGTCGCCGATTTTCATCCCGGCGTTGCAGCTGGAAAAAACCGGAAAATATTTGTGATATTTAGTAAGCATTTTGGATATTTCCAGTTCGCCGTATTTTCTCAAATAGCTGAAATAGTTTATATTTTTTGCTAAATATTTTCCGCAGTATTCTTTAAGCATTTTTTCAAAGGTCAGGCTTTTGGCCCATTGGTGGTTTATTATTTTCCCAAAATATTTCGCGTTGCCTTCGTTGGCGCTTTTTTCATTGGAAAAAGCGACATTTTTATAATCAAAAAGTGCGGCGCAAAGTACGCTTATAAAAGACAAGAGAGCGGTAAATGGCGTATGGCCGTTTAAATACCCCTTTTTGTTTAAATCAAGCAATTTTTTATCAATAAATCTTCTGACGATAATTTGTTTTTTAATACCCGAGACCCTTACAACCTCTTGGATTTTTTTTATGGGGTTTACGGTAAACAAAATAATATCTTTTTTTAACTTTTTTAACCCCTCTAAAGTGATAATAGAATCTCTCCCTCCGGCAAACGGGACGAGATAGCGGTCTTTTAGTTTCGATATTAGGAGATCCGATCTCCCTCCGTCGAGATCGGATCTCAACGGATTTTTTATCGTCAAAAAATTTGGCTTTCGCCAGTTGATTTTATTTTCGTAATAAAACTGGCCCATACCGTCAATAAATATCTTTTTCCACCAGATAATTTGCTCTGAACTTAAAAAGCCTGCCCGAATCTCAATTATCGGAGAACAGGCCGCTTTCCAATAGCTGGGGATTTCTATCAAGCCAAGATGAAAAATCAAATTATCTAATAGTTGGAGATCCGATCTCCAATTATCGGGAATATTTTCAATAACAATTTTGGGAGTAAACTCTATATCCGGCTCAACTTTAAAAGAAAAAATAATTTCTAGGTTATTTTTAGAAATTTTGTAAGAATAATTTTCGTAAACGAATTTTAAATATCTCTTTCGTAAAAATTCGAGATCTTTCATTATATTTAATGATAATTAAAAATTTGATTTTGGTCAAAAAAGAAGGGGTTACGCTATTTTTGCGCTAACCCCAAGGGACCGCAAGAACTAATGGCTCTGACCAACTTAATCTGTATGGCCAATAGCCTTATAACGATCTCCGGGAGGCGTCCCCAAAAGGCTTCTCTCGGACTCAAGGCCGCTTCCTCCTCTGATAAATATACTATAGGTGTTAAGGCGCTGTCGGGCAGGAGGTGGACTCCGTAAGGATTGCAGTCTACCTTCCACTCCCAATATTGATCCGGGAATTGGCGAGCTTCTCGCTGACGAACAATACCGAGAAAGTCGCCCCTATTAGTGAGAATTCCTGGATCTCCAGGGACCCTCCCCGGTTTGTACATATTTATGGCTTCTACACCCCATGCTATAACCAGCGCGTTTACTCCAGTTACCAAAGCTTCCTCCATTTAGATTTCTCCTTTCCTGCTTTTTTAATATATTTATACGCCAAAATAAAATTCTGTAAAGAGCTAGCCTAATAATCTGATGGCTACGCCCAAAAGCGCCAAAACAGCTCCGATAATCCAAAACCGCATTGTTACTTTGTAAGCCGGCCAGCCTTTGGCTTCAAAATGGTGATGAATGGGGGTGGACAGCCAGATTTTTTTATGCCGGAATTTTTTAGACAGCAGCTGCAGAATAACCGATCCAGATTCTAAGACCAGCAACCCGGCGATTATCGGCAGAACAACTACTGAATTTGTCAAAAAGGCCACAACCGCCATTGTAGAGGTTAATCCCAGGACTCCGGTCTCTGTCATATAAAAACGAGCCGGAGGAATGTTAAACCATAAGAAAGCAAATAAAGCCCCGACAATCAAAGAGCAG
Source organism: bacterium (assembly GCA_043807085.1). GTDB lineage: Bacteria > Patescibacteriota > Minisyncoccia > Minisyncoccales > JAZDGI01 > JAZDGI01. The sequence goes on from JAZDGI010000006.1 coordinate 21,390, forward strand.
AAAATTGCCAGATCAGGCTTGCCCAAAGAAAAAGCGATAACGGAAAAAGCGGCAAAGATAGCGGCAAAAACGCCGCCTGACAAGCCGTCCAAGCCGTCAACCACTCCGCCAGCCCACGAAGCCACCATAACCGAAATAAAAATCGGGATCATCCACCAGCCGACAAAAAAGTCTATGCCTTGGGGAAAATTAAACAGCAATGGTATATGAATTGTATCCCAACCCAATTGATGGTAAAACCACCAGCCCCCGACTAATCCGATTAGAGCAACTATGGTCAGCCGTCTTTTAAAAGTAATGCCGCCGCCGACGTATTTCCCTCCACCATAGACCGTTAGAAAATCGTCGGCCAAACCGACCAGAGAAGCAACCACCAACGTGAACAAAGGCAGCCAAGTTTCAGTTCGGGTAAAAAAATCCAAATTTTTGAGCCACCAGGGAGAGGGCAGATGTGAAACTAAAAAAAATAAAAACGTAACCAGCAAAACCGAAGACCAAATAATCAATCCCCCGCCCCGTGGAACAGAAACCTCCCTTTCTTTGTGCAGAGAATTGAAAATTTCGGCTTTCTCGCCGGTGATGGTTTTTTCTCTGGCTGTTTTTTTCCAAAATTTTATTTTATATAAAAGTTTAATCAAAAACGGCGCCAATAAAAAAGCGACTCCGGCGGTCAAAGCCGTGAAGCCCAAAAGTCTGATGATATTAAAAGTAAATAGCGTCATGCTTTTTATCGACTATACCAAATATCGTTTTTCCAGGTCCAGTCAGAGTCCATTCCGCCCAAAACCCATATTTTATCTTTAAAGACAACGACCGCGTGGTCTTCTCGTCCTGTCCAGAGAGGGTCTTTTTCTGTTTTTTCCCATTTCAAGCCGTCTTGAGTGTACCAAATATCGTTTTCTCCAACGTTAATCTTATCATCAAATCTGCCGATAAGCCAAAGCCTGTTTTTGTAAACCACGGAAACATGCCCCTGTCTCGCTTGCCAAGGAGGATTATCGGTTTCCATCTGCCAATCTCGGCCGTTAACAGAACTCCAAACATCGTCAAATGTTTCTCCTTCTAAATTCATTCCGGCGGTCAGCCATAATTTATTTTTAAAAGCGATCACCGCGTGATCCCATCTGGAGGAAAAACGTTCCGCTGAACTGGTCGCCTCAAGCCAATTTATGCCGTCTTGGGAATACCAAACATCATTGAATGTTTCTCTGGCGTCATATCTAACCCCGCCGATCAGCCATAATTTGTCTTGAAAAACAACGAGCGAATGGCCTTCTCTCGCCGGCCAGTTAGCCGACGATGTTTCTCTGACCCAGTTGATTCCGTCTTCCGACGACCAAATATCGTTTCTGTAGCCGATGTCCGGCCCCCAGCCTCCCATTAACCACATTTTGCCGTTAAAATTGACCAGCTGGATTGATCTTCTTTTTCCCCATGGCGCTTTGTCGGTAATCATTGTCCAGCTTAAGCCGTCAAGAGACATCCAGATGTCGCTAAAATGAGGCGCCAGCCAATATTCCACTGCTTCGCTTCCAATGACATGGCCATTGCCGTTTAAGCCACCTATCAGCCAAATTTTGTTATCAAAAATCACTGCGTCGTGCGAATCTCGTTCGGTCCATGGAGCTTTTGAAATAGCTTCCTGCCAGCCTAGTTTGCCGGGGTCAAACGGGAAAATCCAATTAATTAATTTCTGCATTTCTTCAATTCGGCTTTCGGCCGAATCGGTTCCCAAAAGTATATTAATATAAATATTCTCTGCTTGGTCTTGAAAAATAAAAACTAAACAGCCTCCGGCCGCGTTAGTTTCGCCGGTTTTTCCGCCCCAGGCGAATGAATTTTCAGGCAAAACAAGGTCTTTAATCCCGTTGTCAAACGGAAATTTAACGGGAGCTAAAGAGGTTTCAAAGATAAGTGGGTGTTCTTTCAAAATGCGTTTGGATATTTCCGCCAGGTCCTCTGCCGTGGAAAAATTTAAAATCGGGACATCCAGCCCTGTCGGATTTTCAAAATGAGTGTTTTCCAGCTTCCATTCGGCCGCCTTGCTGTTCATTTTGGCAACAAAATTGTCAACTCCGATAACTTCGGCCAAAGCGAAAGCTGAATCATTACTGGAATAATTTATCATTAAATTAAAAAGATCTCCTAGTCTGTATTGATCTCCGGCTTTCAGGTTTCCGAAATGAGGAACGTCCCCCTGCATGGCGGCGGCTTCTGAAATTGCAACGGTTTTTTCAAAATCGTAGGACGGATCTTCCGCGACTATGACAGATGTCATTAGTTTGGTCAGGGAAGCGATCGGCAAAGACTGCCGGCTGTCTTTTTCCAAAATAATCGTTTCCTGGCCGTCCCTCTGTGTTTTAATAGAAAAAGCGGCTTTGGCAACAATGGTGATTGAGGGTTTTGTTTTTATTTCGGTAAGAGACAGGGAGATTTGGGCAAGAAAAAAATTTTCCAGATTGCCCTGGAAAGCATTTATTCCCCAGAAAATCGGCAAACTGACCAATAACGGAATTAAAAAAAATTTAATATTTCTGGTCATTTTTTGGTCTTCTTAACCTTTTTCGGTTGTAAAAGCGACAATCTTTGGTCTATTCTTTCCATATCTCTAGGGAATAAGCTGGCTTCTCTGATATTCTCCAACCCAAGGATTTGTTTTGCAACCCTCTCTGCTCCAAAAGCAAATCCTCCTTCCGGCGGCATCCCGTATTTAAACGTCTGCAGATAAAATTCAAAGTCTTCCGGTTTGTTTCCCCATTTTTTGATATTAGATACTAGTTTTTCGTAATCATTAATTCTTTGCCCTCCTGTCGTTATCTCCAGCCCTCGGCATAAAAGGTCAAAGCTTAAAGTGTAGTCCGGATCGGCCGGATCGGCAAAAGTGTAAAACGGCCGTTTTTTAGTCGGGTAATGAGTTATGAAAACCAGCTCTGATCCGTATTTTTCTTTGGCAAAGGCGCAGATTTCTTTTTCGTCTTCCGGCTCCAAGTCTATTTCTTTTCTGTTGTCGCGTTTTGTTCTTTCAAAAATAATTTGTTGAGCTTCCCGCATTTTTATCCTAGGAATTTTATCGCTGATTTTGGGAACGTTGATTTTAAATTTTCCCTGGAGATCGGAAAAAATATTTTTAATTATTGATTCGCAAATATCCATTAGGTCTTCCCACGAATTGATGAAACCCATTTCCGCGTCTAAGCTTGTGTATTCGGAAATATGCCTTGTTGTAACGCTTGGCTCGGCGCGGAAAATATTTGTAACGGCGAAGACTCTCTCAAAGGCGCCGACCAAAATTTGTTTATATAATTGCGGGCTTTGAGCCAAATAAGCGTTGTAATCATAATAATCAACGCGGAAAACCTCTGCCCCTCCCTCGGCATTGGTTGGCGTGATGGTGGGCGACTGAAATTCATAAAACCCTAAGCCTTTCAGCGTTTTTCTGAAGCTCTTTATTATTTGCTCTTTGATTTTAAAAATAGCCTTGATTTTTTCGTTTCTCAAAGTTAAAGGCCGCCAATCCAAAAGCGTCGGTAAGGTTGCTTTTAAATCTCTTAAGTCAAAAGGCAGGGCCGCGGCTTTGGCTAAAATTTTGACGCTTTCTGCTTGCAGCTCAATTTTTCCCGTTTCAGTTTCCGGATTGACCATTTTGGCCGGTCGCTCCCCTATTTTGCCTTCAATCTCCAAAACATACTCGTCTTTTATATCGCTGGCCAAATCAGACGAGCAAACAATCTGCAGAATTCCCGACCTGTCTCTCAAATCAATAAAAACAATTTTGCCGTGAGATCTCACGGTATTCGCCCAGCCAGCCACTTTTACTTTCTGTCCGATATATTTTATTGCCTCAAAGTTAAGTATTCTTGCCATTTAAGTATTTTATTTACTTAGGGGTAATTCCATAAAGAATGTACTCCCCTTTCCTTTGCCTTGGCTTTCAGCCCAAATTTTGCCTTTTTGCATTTCTATAAAACGTTTGGCGATGTAAAGCCCGAGGCCGATGCCTTCGGTATAAAATTGATTGCCAGCCGCGCCCCGAGAAAAGCTCTTGAACATTTTTTCCAATTCTCCTTCGTCCATACCCTCGCCCGTGTCGGAAATCGTGATTTTTATATTAGGCTCTTTAATTTTCGCGCTGATCGTCACGCCTCCTTGGTTAGTGTATTTTATCGCATTATCAACAATATTGAAAATAACCTCTCTGGTTTTGTCTTTATCGGCAAATGCTGGCGGCAAAGGTTTTTGCTCCGAATCCCACTTCAAATAAATTTTTTTCTTCTCCGCTTCAATTTTCAGCTCTCTTATTATGTCCAGCGCTATGTCTTCTATTGATGTTGCCTGCGCGTTAAGCTCAATTTTGCCTGATTCAATGCGGGAAAGATTTAGGAGGTCGTTCACCAGCTTTATCAATCTTTGGCCCGACTTATAAACATTTTCAACCGGGATTACGGCTTTTTGAGGCAGTTTTCCGTAAGTTCCCTCCAGAATCATGGAAACATAGCCCTTGATGGCTGATAGCGGCGTTTTTAATTGATGAGAAGCGATGGAAATAAATTCCGATTTTGCCTCATCCAGTTTTTCCAGCGATTTGTAAGCCGTTGCCAGTTTTGAATTAGCAGTTTCCAGCTCTCCGGTCAATCTCTCCAATTCCTCCCTCCTCTTGATTTCGCCGATAATATTTTTAATCAGCAGATACCCGAAATAAAGAAAGATAATCAAGATAAGCCCTTTGAACAATTTTATCAGCAGGTCTGGTGTGAAGACGAAGGCATCAAGCAAAAGCAGTATGGCGATGGCGCCGACCAAGATGCCGGTCAAAACAACTCTCATACCGAACAAATTTCGTTTGACAATCGCAAAAGCAGTAAACCCGACAAGAAAAACCGCAGAATAATTTCCAAATTGATAATATTGAATGCTTTTTCGTATTAGCGGAATGATGATATTAAAAATAAGATTAAATATGGAAAAAATTAAAAACCCCGTTAGAAAGTATTGGGTTTTAAGTTTTTCTTCTTTTGAAAATTTAAAGTATCCTTTTATGACTAAAATAAGGACTGAGATCAAAAAGATTATTACCGCCCCATTAAAAAAATATATCCCGGGTCCGAAAATAATATCGTTTCCCCAATTTTTAAGTTCTGTATTTTTAATGATTAAATTAGTAAGAATAGAGATTACCGCGAAGAAAAAAAAGATACCCAAAACGGCGCTATCTAAAATTTTGCTTTTCTTTCCTGTCAGAAAAAAACATTTTACAAATAAATAGTAAGTGGCAAGAAAAATTGACCCCGCTCCATAAGCTAATTTTACTAACAATAAAGAGTGATTATCGATGGAGGTTGTTGTCTGAGAAAGATACGCAAAAGTAATCCAAAGAACGGTAAAAATTACCATCAAAAAAAATACTTGATTGCTTTTTTCTTTTCGATTACTTAAGAAAACCCATAGCCCTAACGCTATATTCAAAAAAAGTATGGCATAGTATATTATTCGTTCTATAAGATTAAAACTTAACATAAATTAATAGCGTCCCTCGCTACTTAAGTGCGAAATTATCATCTTTCCGAAAATTTTTTCTACTTTATCAATGTTTTTAATTTTACTCTTTATCGCCAGCCTCATAACGTCTTTAAGCGATTGTTCCCATTCCTTTAAAAGGTTATTTTTGATTGCTGACCTGTCAATTTTTTTTACGATTTTAGACATGTTCTCTTTTTTTAGCTCTTCTGGAGCCAGTAAATTTAAGTCTAGAGCATAGGCGATAACAGCGCTGGTAAAATCATTTTCTTTAATCTCTCTTTTCCACGTGCTAAGACAATCGCCAATTCTAATTAATTTTTGGGCGACCCAGCCGAATTCCCGCACGTGCTTTATGCGTCGCGCGTCGAAACTCGGAGAGCACATTAAATCTAGCATTATGCAAATCATCGCTTCTTCGCTATATGTTGAATATAGCCAATATTCTGTTTTGTTAATCAAATAAGGCTTTTTTTTTACGAGAAAAGAATACCTCATTGTATTAATCAGTTGGTTGATATCAAAATCAAAGGCCTCTTTAAATTGTTTGTATCTCGGATATTTTTTTACAGCCCGACCGATATAATCCCAAAGCTTCATTGCGAATTGAAGATATTTTTTTTCTCCTTGATTTAGACGTGCTGTTTGAATGTATTTTTTTTCAAATGGAATTTTTATTATTTTATGAAAAAGATTTTCCTTCCCCATATTATCGACGACATCGTCTAACAAAATAATAAAAACAGCAATAAGGAATTTAATATTCCATAAGGAGCTTCTATATTTTTTATTAATAATCGGTAATGTTACTGTCTGCACCGTTTGATACAGCCAGAAAAAAATAAATTTTCCCCGATCCCCCACTTTTTCATATTCTTTCATCCATTTTTGGAGCTCCGGAGGGAGCTCTATTTTTTGAATCGCTTCAATCTCTCTTTCTATCCTTTCCGGCGTTAATTGTTTGAGTATTTTTTCAATAGCCATATTTTTATTTTGTTTCTGTTCTAAAATCTCTTTGGGAAGTAATCAAAAAAGTAAATAAAAACAAAGAAAACAGCAAAATATAACCAAGCGGAGAGAGTCCCCAATTTATCCCTCCGGATTCTGTGATAGAGGGCTGTCCTTGAAACAATCCTAGAAATATTACTATAGTGCCTACCATAAGGATAGGTACAAATCCAAGCCATGGGCTTGTTTTAGGCGCTTTCAAATAAATATTTAGATATCCCAGGACAGCGCATCCAACGGCGAGAAGCGTATACAATAAAAGAAATATTTTTTTTATGTCTAGTATGCTTCCTAAAAAGCTTATCAAGCTAAGAATAAAAGCAATTAAAGAAAAAATCGTAAAGAAGTAGCTGAATAATCTAGCAGCGTTTCCTCCTTTTTCCGTTTTTGTGGTTTCCAAGCAACGATAAGCGATAATAGCTAATCCAAAAGATAAGATTAAATATCCTATTCCTGTCGAAGATAAAATCATAGGTCTTTAATAAATTATAGTTGATTTCAATAAAAACAACAACAACAAAACCTCTCGGAAAAATAAGTTAATTTTATTTTTCTCTTTGGATGACAAAATTGGCGAAATTTTTTAAAGCTTTGCTCCACTTGTTTTGAGGCAGGAGAGCCAGGATTTTTTGGGCTTTTTTTATGAAATTTTCCTTGAGAGTATCCGCTCTTTGGCGGCTGTTAGTTTTTCCTATCAGCCTTATCGCTTCCCGGATATCGCTGTCTTTTTTTTCTCTCTTTTCCAATATTTTCAGAAATTTTATCCTGTCTGCCGCATTAAACTCTTTCAGGGCCGAGAGAATAACGATATTCCCGAGCTTTCTCTCAACAATATCTTTGCCGACTTTTTTTCCGAAAACTTTTTCTTGGCCGAAAATATCCAAAATATCGTCTTGAATTTGAAAAGCCAAACCCAAATTAAAGCCGTAATTTTTCAAAAGGTTAATGTTTTTTTGATTTGCTTTGGCGGCAATTCCGCCGGCTTCGCAAGCCGCCCCTATTAAAGAGGCGGTTTTGCCGTCGATCATTTTGAAATAATCTTTTTCGGTTATTTTAAAATAGCGGTTTTTCCGGACATAAGGCTCTTCTTCTCTGCCCGACTGCTCAAATAAAATATCAGCAATTTCGCCGTCAACAATTTCTTTCAGGGTTCGGCTGAAAAGCTCGGAAATTTTAACGGGATTGTTCGAGCGATTAGCGGCTTGGAAAATTGAAGCGGCGTAATCAGCTCCTATGCATTCAGCGATTGATTTTCCGTAATTCGCCCAGGTTGTTTTTTTTCCGCGCCTTAAAACGCCATTATCAATAATATCGTCAACGATCAAGGTATAGTTGTGCAGGATTTCCAGTCCGGCCGCCGGATACAGGGCGTCTTTTAATCTGCCTCCCGCGGCTAGACACGTTAAAATCGCCAAGTCCGGCCTGATTCTTTTTCCCCCGGCTTCAATCTGATACTTAACCAGAGCCTGACTTTTTTTGGCGACAGCTAAAGAAAGAATTTTTTTAATCGTCTGGTCTATATTAAACATCATTAAATACCGCAATTATTCGCCGATAATTTGAACCTGAACCTTTCTGTCTCTGGCCCTGTCTAATTCCAAAAAGAAAATTCTCTGCCACTGGCCGAGCTGAAGCTTAGCGTCAATTAAGTTCAAGGTAATGGTTGAGGGAAGATTAATCGCCAAACAATGGGAATGGCCATTGGCGCATTCATCATCGCACATATTAACAGTTCTGATCGCAAAATTATTATGGTCATAATTAAGCTCCCTGGGAGATAGCTTTTCTAAGTGTTTTTTCATATCTTTTAAAAGCAGCGGCTCGTTTTCGTTAAGAATGACAGCTCCCGTGGTGTGGAGAGTTTGAATATTGACTAGGCCGTTTTTAATCTGGCTTTGTCTGGCAAAGTCAACAACCTTGTCGGTAAAATCAATAAATTCCAGACCATCTTTCGTTTTGAACTCAAAACAAATGTTGGATGTTTTCATAAAGCTTTTCCATTATATCATAAATATTTTTCAACTAAAAACCCACCGTGAGAGGAGGGTTTTTAGCCAGATAGTTAAAATTGAGGATTCGGGGGTGTCTGCGGAGGAGCGGGCGGAGGTGTTTGCGGGGGCCGCTGCATTGGCGGCTGGGGTTTTTTGCCTTCTTTCATTACAGCCCAAATTGTTATTCCCAAAACTGCGGCAACTATCAATATTATCAACAAAATGGTCATATATTATAAAATTAAAAAATCAACGAGATAAAAATTAGCGACCTTTAATTGAAACTAAATCCTGCCCTTATTCTCCCCCCGATTTAACGCGCTGTCAACCCCCGGGTTATATTGTAAATATCGCCAGCCCCCATAATTATTATAACTTCCCCGCCTTGCAGATTTTTTTTCAAATAATCTAAAATTCTGTTTTTAGGAAGATAAGCCGCGTTTTTTTTGCCGATTGCTTTTACCAATTTTTCCGCCGACACTTTCTTTTTCAATTCCGGCGTTTCCCGTCCGGCCACATCATAAATATCGGTAATCATGATTTTATCTATCGGCGCCTGCCTAAAAATTCTGACAAAGTCTTTAAACAAATAATAGGTTCTTTGACACTGGTGGGGCTGGAAAAAACACCAGATTTTTTTGTTAGGGTATTTCTCGCGGGCCGCCTTGAGAGTGACGCTGACTTCGGTCGGGTGATGGCCATAGTCGGAAATTAGAGTAATTTCACGAGAACGGTTCTCGTGAAGTTTTATTCTGTCTATTTGGAAACGGCGCCAGCTGCCCTTGAAAGCGGCTAGAGTCTTGAAAGAAACCTTGTCCGGGATTTTTAAGATTCTGGCCGCGGTTAGGCTCGCCAAGGCATTATAAACATTATGATCCCCGGGAATCTTCAGGACTTTCTTTAATTTTTGCGCTTCCGGCTGTTTTATCGAATATCGGGAGATCGGATATCCTCGGGATATCCGATCTCGGATAATCTTTCGGATATTTTTATCATCTTTATTGGCAATTAAAACCCCGTCTTTCGGCAGGTGGCCGATATATTTTTTAAAGCTTGCAATATAATTTTTAAGGTTTTTATAATAATCAAGGTGGTCAGCTTCAATCGTGGTCAAAACAATGACTTTTGGCCAATAATTCAAAAAGGAAGCCATATGCTCGTCAGCTTCAATAACAAGATATTTAGACTTGCCTACTCGGCAATTGCTGTCGCCGAATTCTTTGAGTTTTGTGCCGACGATCACGGTCGGATCAAGACCGGCTTTGGTCAATAAAAGCCCGAGCATCGCCGTGGTTGTGCTTTTTCCGTGGGTTCCGGAAACAGCGATAGTAAAATATTTTTTCGTCAATTCCCCTAGCGCTTCCGGATAGCTTAAAATGTTAGACATCGGACGCCCACCTTTCGGACGCGGAACCGCGGGGCTGTAAATAATCGAGTCAGCGTCTTTTTTTATTATATTTTTGCCAATAGAAATTTTTGCTCCCAATTTTTCCAAGGCTTCGGTAATTTCAGAATACGTCAAATCAGAACCCGAAACTTCGTGGCCCTTTGCCAAATAATATCTCGCTAAAGCAGAAACTCCGATTCCGCCAATGCCGATAAAATGAATTTTTAAGTTTTTAGCGGGCATGATTCTAAAATTGTATAAGTTGGACCCCCTCGCTTTAATTCGCTTTCCATTACTTCAACGGAATTAACTTCAAAATTTAAGTTAATATCTTCGTTTATTTCCGGCCTTTCTTCCAATTCCATTTTTTGGAATTCCCATTGCTTAAGCCGGCCCAAGGTTAAATGAAAAGAGAATCCCCTATTTTCTTCGCTTTCCAGCGCTTTAACTAAATTATCCTGCAGGTCAGCCAGCGCTTCTGTTTTTTCCCCTTTGGCCCAGACCATTCTCGGCCGGCCAGATTTTTCCTCGGCCGGGCCATAGCAAATTTTATTCAGACTGATTGAAAACGGTTCGCGCTCTTTGAGCGCATTTCTTGTGATTTTTAAAACTTCCAGCATTTCCTCGTCGGTTAAATAGCCCAAAAAGGCCAGGGTAATGTGCAGATTTTCGGTTTTTGTCCATCGGCAGGGCAGTTCCAGCCACTTATTCTCATAGCCTGCCAGCTCTTTTTTTATTTTTTCCGGCAAATTTATAGCAATAAAAATTCTATGCCGCATGATAATAAACCTTAACAAAATAACAGCCTCTTTACAATTTTTCGACAAATAGGTATTTATAATCAAAAGGAGGTTGCTATGTCTGATCTTTTACAATCTATACCTATGTCGGCAGAGCAGCCTTTTTTTGACTGCGAGTCGAATGGGGGCCTGCCCTGTCTGAAAAATATTCCGGTTCTTGGTCGCGAGGAAGAAAAAAAACTGTTTATGGCGCTCAAGGCTAATCCAGGCGATCTTGGGATAAGGCAAAAAATTGCTTACCACAACTTAAGGCTGGTCGCCTACTGGGTGATAAGAATAATGAATTCCCGACAGACTTGGCTGGAAATGTCAGATTTGTTTCAGTGCGGTTATTTGGGATTAGAAAAGGCGCTAGATAAGTTTGACATTGATAAGGGCTTTAGATTCTCAACCTTTGCCTCCTGGGGGATAATTCAGGGAATAGAGAGAGAGATTGATAATCACGATGGAGCTCCTAGGGTTCCTGTTCACGTCCGGGAGCAAATTAACAGATATGCGAAAATTTCGGCCGAAATTCGCCAGGAAACAGGCCGCCGACCGAATGTTGACGAAGTGGCAAGACAAATGAATTGCTCGGCGGAGGATGTAAAAAAGCTGCAGGGTTTTTACGCTCTTAAAAGAGACCAACTGTCCCTAGATATGATAGTTCCGAGCGAAGAAGGGAAGGATTCCGCCACTTTTGGGGATACTCTGCCTACAAGCTTATTGGGCGAAGGACGTGAAGACACTCAAGACCCGCAGGATATTGCGGAAAGGAATATACTATGGACGCAGATTTTAAAAACTTTTGAGAGTCTAAATCCTCGCGAAAGAGAGATTATGTTTTTAAGACACGGCATCCAAGACGGCCGACCGCGAACTTTAGAAGAAGTTGGCGATATATTTAAAGTGACCCGCGAGCGAATTCGCCAAATAGAGATCAAGGCCGTAAAAAAAATCAGTTTGAGGATAGATTAACGCGCTGTTGTTTTGTAAAAAATGCCAGCGCCTTTCTTTTACATATGAATTAAATGCGTTATATTGAAGCTATGCAATTGATTATCAAAGGGCCTCTCAAAAATAATGTCCAGGGATTGATGCGGAGCATCGGCTACTATTTTATCGGATCAAATGACAGGGAATGGAACTCCATCCGTCCGATGGCTGGAGGATTGGGTTACCCCAGATTTCATCTTTATCTAAAAATCGAGGGGACGGATTTAGTTTTAAATTTGCACCTTGACCAAAAAAAACCCAGCTATGGAGGCACTGCCTCTCATGGCGGTGAATACGACGGCCCGGCGGTTGAATCGGAAGCTGAAAGAATTAAACAATTATTAAAAATTTTAAAATGAAAAAATATATTTTCAGCGGGTTAACGGCCGGAGTTTTAGGGGGAATGATAATTGATTTGATTTTTATCAATTTGGCCGGGCCATCGGCTCTATTCACCATTATTGGTATAACAGAGAGAATAAACGTTTTTATCAGCCATGCGGTTTTGGGCGGAATTCTGGGAATAATTTTTACGGTACTTGTAAGAAAACTGCCGCGATTAAATATCTGGCTGGCTGGTATTTTGTGGGGATTGGTTTGTCTGGGGGTAATTGGCGGAATCCCCTCTTTTTTTGTCAAACTCGTTAATCCCCTGACAGCTCTTTTTGGTTTTATCGTTTGGCTCATTTACGGCTTGATTTTAGCCGCGGCAATGAAATTTTTCAGCCAGAAAGTATGAAAAACAGAGAAATCGCTAAAATATTCTATGAAATAGCCGATCTTCTGGAGATAAAGGGGGTCGCTTTCAAGCCCGCGGCTTATCGCCGAGCGGCTAAAGCTTTGGAAGATTTAGAAAAAGACATTTCGCCGGATTTTGAAAAAATACCCGGAATCGGCGAAAGCATCTCTAAAAAAATCAAAGAGTATTTGAAAACCGGTAAAATTAAATATCTTGAAGAATTAAAAAAAGAAACCGCCATCCAGCAGCTTATCGCCTATTATTTTGAAACCAAAGGCGTTGACTTGACCGAATTAAAGAGAAACGCCAAAAAAAGAAAAATTGTTTACTCAAGATTTACCAAGCCCGCCAAACAGCTTATAGAATTAGCCGGCTCTGTTGAAAAAGCCAAGCAAGCAATTGCCAAAGTGGCTGAATGGGCCAATTCGCGAGGGTTGGACTATGCTATTGAAACGGTATTTAAAAAATGGCTGGAATTGGACAGACTGAAGCCAAAAGAGGTGGTGAAAAAGCCGTTTTTCCGCGGCGACCCGATGATTTGGTCTGGCGCTAAAAATAAGTGGTACGTCATAGCTCCCGAAGGCGACTGGCTGGAATTCGCTGGCAAAGAAAGCGAGATGGAATGGCGGATAGTAAAATAGGCGGGCGGTTGACACTATATTTTGAACGGCTATAATAAATATATGGGCATACTTACAAATGAAGACATTGAAAAGCTAAAAGAAATATTAGCGACCAAAAAAGATTTTGCTAGACTGGTTACCCTAGAAGAGTTCGACCAGTTTAAGTTTGAAATAAAACAAGATTTTGAAGCGCTTCGTGAATCAATTCAAGCTTTAACAATTTCGGTGGATAAACTAGCTAAGGCGGTGGAGGATATGCACCAAGAATATTTAGCATTGACCCTAAAGGTTGACCGGCACGAAAAGTGGATTCAGCAGATTGCCGGCAAACTCGGAGTAAAATTGGAATACTAAATTTCGTTTCGGAAAATAAAAGAGGCCGAACCCAATAAATTGAGCTGGCCCAAACATCGTGGCTTAATATGGTGGCAACTTCTTCATCGTGATTATCAATACAAAGATTGAAAAACACGTGAGAAGTACGCCAAATCCGCCTAGAAATCGGCAGTTACCGCACTTAGGAACTTTCATTTTGACCTCCTTATCCTTATTTTTTTCGATCAACTTCAGTCTATTTCCCACCCTGGCTCCACTCCAACTCTCTTAGTAATTGCCCGGAGAATCTTTAAGGCCTCGCGGTCGCCTCTGTCAATTTTCCGTGTTTTTTCACGTGCTGCCTTTATGCTATTACGATGAAAACGTAAGATAAGGTGGTATAGAAAACCCGTAAAAACAAGGGTAAGAAAGGGGAAGCCCACCGCTATAAATATCGGGTTATTGTATTCCCCCGCCATGAAAATTCCCGATATTGTCCCCGCGACAATCCCCACTACAATTTATGATAATAAACGATACTAAAAAAATGTCAAGATTAAAAATTATTTTTATCGGGACGCCGGAGTTTGGGGCGATAATACTAGACAAGCTTATTGAAAATGGATATAAGCCGGTTTTAGTTATAACAGCGCCGGATAAGCCAGTTGGGAGAAAACAAACTATTACCCCTTCGCCCGTAAAAATTACGGCTCAAAAGCATAAAATAAAAGTTGGAGATCGGATCTCCAATATATCGGAACCCGTTGACCTTATTATAGTGGCGGCGTACGGAAAAATACTTCCTAAAAATATTTTGGAAATTCCCAAATACGGCTGTTTAAACGTCCACCCTTCGCTCTTGCCGAAATACCGCGGCCCATCCCCCATCCAAATGGCGATATTGAATGGCGATAAAGAAACCGGGGTGACGATTATGAAAATGGATGAAAAAATAGACCACGGACAAATAATTTCTAATTCCAAATTTCTAATTTCTAATAAATTTACTTATAAGGAATTACACGACGAATTGGCGAAGTTAGGAGCTAAACTTCTAAGTAAAACAATCCCTGACTGGATAAATGGAAAAATTAAACCTGTGCCGCAAGACGAAACAAAAGCCACTTATACAAAAATAATTAAGAAAGAAGACGGGATGGTTGGCTGGAAATCCCCTATAGATTATATTGAGAGGCAGGTCAGAGCCCTAAATCCCTGGCCGGGAACTTACACTTTATATAACGGAAAAATATTAAAAATATTAAAAGCAGAAGCTGCCAAGGGCGAGCTAATAATAAAAGAGGTCCAGCTGGAAGGGAAAAAGCCGATGAGTTTTGATGCATTTCAGCGCGGCCACCAAGATTTTTTAGGCCAACTAGAATAATTAGGCTAATTAGATTAATTCGCAGATATGTTATCTCACACAGATTTAAAAAAAGGCGTCATAATGCTGGTTGACGGACAGCCCTACGAAGTTTTAGAGGCGATGCCCCAGCGTTACGCCCAGCGCAAGCTGATGATTCAAACAAAAATCCGCAATTTAATCACGGGCAATGTTTTAGATAAAACAGTGCATCAGGGCGAATCATTTGAAGAAGCGGAAATCAATAAGCTTAAAGTAAAATTTTTATATTCGCACCGCGATAAATTTTTCTTTTGCGAGGAACAAAATCCGGCCAAACGTTTTGAGCTTTTGCCGGAACAAGTTGGCCAAGCGGTAAAATATATAAAGCCAAATACTATTTTAGACTCTCTGGTTTTCAATGAAAAAATCATCAGAGTGGTTTTGCCGATTAAGGTTCAGCTAAGGGTGGCGGAAGCTCCGCCTGGCGCCAAGGGCGACCGCGCGCAATCAGGAACAAAATTCGTAACCCTGGAAACCGGAGCAAAAATAAACGCTCCCTTGTTCGTGGAACAAGGCGACATTATTGAAATCAACACCGAAACCAACGAATACAGCCGAAGAATTGAGTAAAAAAAGAACAGGACGAAGTATGTATGAAAAAATAATAAGGTCTATTCTTTTTCGCTTTAACCCCGAAAGCGCGCATGATTTTTTTATTAAGATCGGCGAGATGCTTGGGGCTTCTTCGCTTTGCCGCTCGGCAGTTAAATTGCTTTTCCAATACCGCCACCCGGCTTTACGGACTAAAGTTTTAGGAATAAATTTTGAAAATCCGATAGGTTTAGCCGCCGGGTTTGACAAAGATATGCGCTTGACGCAGATAATTCCTTCGGTCGGGTTTGGCTTTATGGAAGTTGGCGCTGTTACGCAGTTTCCTTACGCCGGGAACACTGGTCCGAGACTAGTCCGCCTACCCGACGATCAGGCGATAATTGTCCATTATGGGTTAAAAAATATTGGCGCAGCCGCTATAAAAGAAAAATTAAAAAAACTGAAATTTGCCATACCGGTCGGCCTCAATATCGCTAAAACAAACCGGCCCGACATCAAGGACGAAAAATCTGTTGAAGATTATGCCGCCACATACCGCCTGCTTTCGCCGTATTTCTCTTATATTACCTTCAATATTTCCTGCCCTAACGCGCAAGACGGCTGTACTTTTCAGGATCCCCGCTTTCTTAACTTGCTGCTTGGGGCCTTAGCCAAAGAAAAAAAATCGTGCCCGGTGCTGCTCAAAATTTCCAACGACCTGACCGAGATGGAAACAGACAAAATTTTAGATGTGGTTCGGCAGTATTCTTTTATTGACGGCTTTGTTATCGCCAACCTTTCAAAACGACGAGATCTTTTGAATTTAAAATCTTCCCCTGACCGCTTAAACGTTATCCCTGAAGGAGGAATTTCCGGCAAGCCGATAAAAAACGCTTCTACAAATCTTATTAAATATATCTACAGGCAAACAAAAGGAAAATGCGTGATTATCGGGGTGGGCGGAGTGTTTTGCGCGGAAGACGCTTACGAAAAAATAAAAGCCGGCGCATCTCTCGTCCAGCTTATTACCGGGCTTATTTATCGGGGGCCAGCCATAGTAAAAGAAATCAATCAGGGGCTGGTAGAACTGCTCAAAAAAGACGGCTGCAGCAATATAGGTGAAGCCGTCGGCAAGGTTGCATGAGGCCCGCCGGCTTCCCATAGCTTATTTAACTCTCCGTAAAGCTTCTTTTGCGAAAAATTTAATATCCGGCAAAATATTATATCGCGGTTCGTCAAGCTCTGATAAGGCGAACCAGCGAATTTCATCATGCTCGTTTTTAGCCAAATGAACCGCGCCTGATTTCGCTTTAGCAAAATATCCTAATGCCACGTGACGATGAATACTATTAATTGGGTGGATATCCAAAAACGCCGGCGTAAGCAATAATTTTGCGGCAATCCCGGAAGGATAATCCGGGTTTTTTGTCTGGCCAACAACTTCAATCTCAAGTCCGCACTCCTCTTTGACTTCCCGGTAGAGAGCTTCCTGCGGGTCCTCATCAAGTTCAATGTGTCCGCCTATCGGCAACCATGTCTGCTGGCCCTTATGGAATACTAAAAGTACCCGATTATTGTGAATAATCCAGGCGGCAACTACAAAATCTATTTTTTCATGTATGTGAGGCATAAAGTCATTATACACATTGCCTGTAATTGGGGGAAGTGTGAGGCTGTGCGAAGCCCGGCTTCGCACAGCTTGCCGATTGGCCGGCGAGATAACCGGTGCTCCAGCAAAGCTGAAGATTATATCCGCCCGTCGGCCCGTGCAAATTGATAATTTCTCCGGCAAAAAATAAATTTTCAATAATTTTTGACTTCATTGTTCTTGAGTCGATTTCTTTTAAGGAAACTCCGCCGGAAGTTATGATTGCCGTTTCAAATCCCAAAAGCGATAAAACAGCCATTTTCAACTCTTTTAATAATTTAACCAATTTTTGCCTTTCTTCCCTGGTAATCTCGTTCACTTTTTTTAAGGGACTGATTTCCGACAACTCAATAATAATTGGAATCAATTTTTTGGGAAGCAAGTCCGATAAGGAATTTTTAAAAAATTTAGACCCGTATTTCAAAAAATCGCTTTGAATTCTTTTGTCCAATATTTGGAAATTAAGAGCGGGCTTTAAGTCTAAGGCCAGCTCCACCTCGCCCATATCTAAAAGTCCGCCTATGGCACCGCTTAAATCCAAAACAATCGGGCCGGATATGCCAAAATGAGTGAAAAGAAGCTCGCCAAAACGGCTGTCTTTTTTCTTTCCATTTTGAAAAACGGCTAGTTCAATATTTTTTAAAGATAAGCCCTGCGCCATTTTCGGCCAACTTTCTTTTATTTTTAAGGGAACTAACGCTGGCTTTAATCTTTCAACTTTATGACCCATTTCCTCTACCCATTTGTAGCCATCGCCCGTAGAGCCGGTCCCGGGATATGATTTCCCGCCGGAACAAATAATATAATTCTTAGCCGTGATCGTTTTATTATTATTTAAAATGACTCTCTCTATTTCATTGTTCTTTTTTATAATTTTTTTCACTCCAGAGCTTGTCATAATTTCAACTCCGCTTTTTTTAAGATAGCCGGTTAATATATTCAGCACATCGCTCGCCTTATCGCTTTCAGGAAATATTCTTTTTCCGCGTTCAACTTTTGTTTTCAATCCCCTTTTTTCAAAAAATTCAATTGTTTTTTCCACGCTAAAAGCCGCCAAAGGCCTCAAAAGAAAATCCCCTTCTCTGCCGTATTTTTTGACAAGTTCTAAGGGATTAAAATCGGCTCTGGTGATATTGCCTCTTCCTTTTCCAGTAATCAAAAGCTTTCTGCCTAAAGAGGCATTTTTTTCCAAGAGAACAACCTTTCTGCCCAGCTCCCCGGCTCTGCCAGCAGCCATTATCCCAGCCGGCCCGCCGCCAATCACCGCTATATCAAAGTCAAACATATAATTTATTTTAGCCCAAGTCGGCTATGATGGTCAAAAAATTAACAATTAAAAAGGGGGTAGATTAACCGAACTAAACTGCCCCCATACCGTCGTCCCTACTATAACCCCTCCCTAATTTGGCCGCGACAGATTGATTATGTGCACTTCTACCATCCGACTAGGCTTAGGCTCTTCCTCATATTCTTCTGTGACAACGCGGAAGCCCCGAGTAACCCCTACGCATGGTGCAAGAAAGAGCTTATACTCTAGTCTTACTGCAAGCCAAAATATGTCCCTTAGGACGGAGAACTGCGTTACCGCCTTTTTTACCACTTCCGATGGCGTCTCCTCGCTCGCAGCCATACTCTCCTCAACGGCGTCTCCTGCCTTTCGCCAGAGAGTAAAAAGCCCCTTCAGCTCGTTCGACATTTCCCCTATTTGGACTTGCTTTGCGGGATTGAAAGCCTCCTCCGGTTCCCTGAATTCGGTGATGGCCTTCGCTTTTTCGTAGATCTCCTGAACGCTGGTCAACCACGACATGTTATTTCCTCCTTCTTTTTTTTGCCAAGTCAGCAAGGTACTTTTTTACGCTTTTCTCCTCCTTAAAGCTTTATATCGTAACGTAATTTCGGCTAGCCAGATTATACAATCCTACTTTAAAAAGTCAAGAAAAATTCTGTTTCAGCAACATCCTTGTCGGGAACAACTAAAATACACACCTTTTCGGGAAAACCCCGACGCTGACTTTTGATAATTTTCGCTCGGGCACGGAGGGAATTCCTTTCCCCAAATCAAGGATCTCATCGATCCTGATTTTACCTACGAATTCGGGCATGTGGCTGACCAAAACCATGGCGCCCTCATATTTATTCAAAGCGTCAGCAATGACTGGCAAATGGCGGAAATTAATATGATTGGTGGGCTCGTCCAAAATAAGAAGCCCAGGTTTTTGCATCACAATTCTCGCAAAAGACACCAAACCTTTTTGTCCTTCGGATAAACTGCATATTTTGGCATAGATTAAGTCGCCGGTTATTAAGAAACCTGCAGCCAGGGAGCGGAGGCCCTCTTCTGAAAACTCTTCAGCGACGGCACTCAAGGATTGATAGACCGTGTCATCAAAATTAAGAGTGGAGAAATCTTGGCGGTAATATCCCACCCGGACGCCCGGGGCGATTTTAGCGCCCTTGGCCTTGCCCGAAGCCAAAGATTCAAGCAAGGTGGTTTTGCCAATGCCGTTGGGCCCGACTAAAAGCAAGCGCTCCTTTTTCCTTAAAGAAATATTGGCTTCTTTTTTTACGAACTTGTGTTTCTCCATAGCCGAGAAAGAAGTGATTTTAAAAATTTCCCCGCCAATACCCTGCTGGCAAGGAATAGCAAAAATTCTTATGGTCTTATCCTCTTTTCTGACGTCAACCTTTGCGTTTTCCATCTCTTCAACCTTGTCCCGCATCTTCTTGGCCACCAGCCTCATCTTCCCTCCTTTTTGTGCAAAATAACTTACCTTCTCTTTATTCTCTGAAATTCTTTTCTGCAGCTGCGCATTTTTCCTGTTTTCCCTTTCGATTCTGGCCGCAATTTCAACCAGTAAATCAAAATAGTTGCCCGTGTACTGCTCAACCTTGCGAGTAAAAACATCCAAATACAAAACGCCGTGTGTGAAAGTATTCAGGAAATCAGCGTCGTGGGAAATAACAATGCAGGTTTTCTGATAATTAATCAAAAATTGCGTCAAATGGCTGATCCCCTCCTTATCCAGATTATTAGTCGGCTCATCTAAAAGCAATAAATCAGGGTTTTGGATAATAGCTGAAGCCAAAAGGAGCCTGGCTTGCTGGCCGCCCGAAAACGATTTAATTAATCTCTCGTGGTCAACAGCCAGATTGACCACTTCCAAAACCTCGTCAATCTTAGGATCAATATCATAGACCCTTTCTTTAAAGCAACCCTCAAAGAACTCCCTCAAAGTGAAATGGAGCTGATCCCGTGGAATGACTTGTTGGGCGGCAGCCACAGTCAGCCCGGGACTCAAGTGAATGGCGCCCGAATCAGGAGACAGGACGCCAGTGATGAGGTGGAAAATAGTGCTTTTGCCCGCGCCGTTCTGGCCCATTAAAGTAATTTTGGATCCTTGCCTCACGGAAAAACTAACCTCATTTAAAATGGGCTTTTGGTGGCCGTGGCCGAAAGAGACCTCGCTAAATCTCAAAATGACCTCCTGATTATTCATATGAATTTAATCTTTTGAGAATACCATAAAACAAGCTTCGATAAAAGATCCCTCGCCACGACTTAAATTGAGGCGTCTCGGTCACTCGGCGTGTAATGTGTTGGCTG
>JAZDGI010000007.1:0-6655 GCA_043807085.1 bacterium
CTATATACCTTGCCAGTTTTGCCATTTTCAGGTATTGTTTATGGGGATTGTTAATTTTGTCCTGTGGACGCTGGTCTTCCCGATAGGCATTCTTATGATAGTGATTGGCGGAGCAATGTTTGTTTTTTCCACTGGAGATCCGGGCAAGACCAACCGCGCCAAATCAATCATTACTTCTGTTGCCATAGGCATAGCTATTATTCTGCTGGCGTGGGTGGCTGTAAGTTTGTTCTTCTCTTTTATCGGTCTGTCAGAATTCGGCGCCGGCCTAAACAGCCCTGGTCAATGGTTTAAGCCCATCTGCAACATTACGCTGTAAAACCTAGCCCCCATAGCTCAACTGGCAGAGCAGATCCCTCTTAAGGATAAGGTTGCAGGTTCAAATCCTGCTGGGGGCACTTTGCCTTTTTTAATTTTAAATGATATAAACAATAAATATGCTCACGCCAAAAGAAAAAGAGAAAATTGTCGCCGAACATAAAATCCACGAAAAAGACACTGGCTCTTCGGAAGTCCAAATCGGCTTGCTGACCGAAGAGATAGACCGTCTGCTGGCGCATTTAAAACAACACCCAAAAGACCTCCATTCCAAAAGAGGTTTATTGAGAATGGTGGCAAAAAGAAGAAAACTTTTAAGCTATCTTAAAGAAGAAAACGTTAGAAGGTATAACGCGCTGGCGAAAAAAATCGGAATTGTTAAAGAAAAATAATAATGGTCACCATCAAACATCCGGCCCAAAGAGTAGCTGTTTTCATAGACGTTCAGAATATTTATCATTCAGCTAAAAATCTCTACCAAGCCAGAGCCAATTTCAAAGAAATCTTAAAATTGGCCGTAGCCGGCCGAACATTAATCCGGGCTTTTGGCTATGTGGTCAAAACAAAAACCGGCGAAGAAAAGCCTTTTTTTGACGCCCTGATCAAGCTGGGCATTGAAACCAGAGTCAGGGAACTCCAGGAATATTACGGAGGCCAAAAAAAAGCCGACTGGGACGTCGGCCTGGCCGTTGACGCAATCAGAATTTCTCCCAACGCAGACACGATTGTTATTGTTTCTGGCGATGGCGACTTTTTGCAGCTGATTGATTATTTAAAAAATCAGGGCAAAAGAACCGAAGTTATCGCTTTCGGCCGATCAACCTCTGCCAAGCTGAAAGAAGATGCTGATGAATTTATAGATTTAGACCAATCTCCGGAAAAGAACCTGTTAAAGCATGAATAATAAAACTTTTAAAATAAAAATCGGCGAAAAAGAACTGATAATTGAAATCAAAGACCTAGCCGAACAAGCTTCAGGCTCCTGCTTTGTCCGCTACGGCGATACCTTGGTGCTGGCCACGGCCGTAATGTCAAAAGAAGACAAAGCGGACCAAGGATTTTTTCCTTTAACGGTTGAATACGAAGAAAGGTATTATGCCGGAGGCAAAATCAAGGGTCCCAGATATACCAGAAGAGAAGGTAAGCCGTCTGACGAAGCCATTGTCAACGCCAGGCTGATTGATCGAGCCATAAGACCCCTTTTCCCGAAAAATCTCAACAGAGAAGTGCAAGTGGTTGTAACCGTTCTTTCCTGGGACGGCCAAAACGACCCTGATATTTTAGGATTAACAGCGGCTTCCACAGCCCTTTTAATCTCTGATATTCCCTGGCTGGGACCGGTTTCCAGCGTCCGCGCCGGAAAAAACGGAGAACACTTCTCCGCTAATCCGACTTACGAAGAAAGAGAGAAAAACAAAGTTGATATTGTGTTTGCCGCCACTGAAAATGAAAAAAAAGAGCTTCTGATTAATATGATTGAAGCGAAGTTTGAGGAAGTTGAAGAGGGTTTGATTTCCCAGGCCTACCAATTCGCCAAAAACGAACTCAAAGATTTAATTGATTTTCAAAAGAAAATTGCCGCCGAGGCCGGAAAAGAAAAATTGGTTTTACCGGAAGCTCTTCCGGATCCCGAACTGGAAAAAGAAATCAAAGATTTCCTGGCTGACAAATTAGAAAAAGCGATCTTTGTCAAAGGGAAAACCGGCGCGGCCGAACAGCTGAAAAATGATCTGATTTGTTATGTCCAAAAGAAATATCCTGCAGGTAGAAGCGAAGAGGATAAATCCTCTTCTTTACCCTTCGCTACGGCTCGGGTATTTGACGAAGAGATTGATAAAATAGTTCATGAAAAAGCCATAAAAGAAGAAAAAAGGCCTGATGGCAGGAAGATAGACGAAGTCAGAGAGCTTGACGGCGAAGTCGGCTTGATACCTCACACTCACGGCTCCGGCCTTTTTGCTAGGGGACAGACAAAATCCCTTTCAATTTTAACCTTAGGCGCGCCCGGAGACCAACAGCTTCTTGAGGGCATGGAAATCACCGGCAAAAAACGCTTTATGCACCACTACAATTTCCCGCCTTATTCTGCGGGTGAAATCAAACCAATGCGCGGTCCTGGCCGCAGAGAAATCGGCCACGGCATGCTGGCGGAAAAAGCCATTTTGCCCGTTATCCCTTCTTTTGAAGAATTTCCATATACCATTCGCATTGTTTCTGAAATTCTGTCTTCCAACGGCTCCACTTCGCAAGCCGCCATAACCTCTTCCTGTCTGGCGCTGATGGACGCCGGCGTTCCGATCAAGGCTCCTGTTACCGGCATTGCCCTGGGATTGATGCAGGACGATCAGGGCAATTACAAAATATTAACTGACATTCAAGGTCCTGAAGACCACCACGGCGACATGGATTTTAAGGTGGCTGGCACTAAAAACGGAGTGACCGCGCTTCAAATGGATGTAAAAATCACGGGCATTACGGAAAAAATCTTCCAGGAAGCTTTAGAAAGAGGGAAAAAAGCAAGAACCCAGATATTGGAAACCATTAATAAAATTATCGGCTCTCCCCGACCCGAGCTATCGCCTTTTGCGCCGCGCATTATAATGATGCAGATCAATCCGGATAAGATCCGCGAAGTCATTGGTCCCGGCGGAAAAATTATTAATGAAATCATTGCCGAATGCGGCGTGGCAATTGATATTGACGATTCCGGCAAGATTTTCATTACTTCAGAAAAAAAAGAAACGGCTGAAAAAGCCGCTAGCTGGATAAAAGACATTACCAGAGAAGTGGCGGTGGGCGAAATTTTTGAAGGCAAGGTCAAAAGAATACTGACCTTCGGCGCTTTCGTGGAAATTTTGCCGGGACAGGAAGGATTAATTCATATTTCAAAACTCGCCAATTACAGGGTGGCTAAAGTGGAAGACGTGGTAAATATAGGAGATTTAGTTTCGGTCAAAGTAATTTCTGTTGACGACCAAGGAAGAATAAATTTAGCATTAAACGAAAAAAAATAGCGATGCCGGAGGAAAAAAAAGATTTCTTAAAAAGAGAAGATATCAGAACAATGCAAAAAGACATAGCTGTTTTGAGGGAGGGAGAGGCTAATCGGGAAAGAGAAAAAATTGCCGACCTGGAAGCAAAAGCCAGGCCGCAAATAGACGAACAAAAATCTGTTCCGCCAGACGGAGGAGATCGCAAAGAAAAAATTCCGGCGGTTCCGCCAGTCTTAAAGCCGACTTCTCTTGTTAAAAAAATAGCCATTAGGGCCCTTATCGCCTTTCTCGGTTTTTTTATTTTAAGTTTTGTCTATTGGTTTTTAAAGATAAGGTAATGCGATGAACAAAAAAATATTAAAAGAAGCAAAACAGAAGCTGGGCGAGGAAAAAATCGTTCTGGAAAAAGAGCTGGAAAAATTCGCGCAAAAAGACGGAAAGCTTAAGGGCGACTGGGATACTCGCTTTCCAAAATTCGGCGGAGAGGAGTCTGGCGGCGGCCAGCTGGAAAAAGCTGCGGATGAAGTGGAAGAATACGGGAATCTTCTGCCCGTAGAGCACAGTATGGAAATCAGATTAAAAAATATTGACGAAGCCTTAAAAAAATTTGCTGACGGTAGCTACGGCAAGTGCGAAAAATGCGGCCGAGAAATCAGCCAAGACAGGCTAGAGGTTTCGCCCGAAGCCAAAAACTGCCGAAAATGCGCCTAACTAAACTCTGGCGAAAAGGCTCATTGCTCCTTTGACGCCTATTAAAGCCGCCGCCAAAAATAAAAATATGTTCGGCACGACTAAAGAAAAACCCAATAATATAAGCAAAATCCCGGCCATAATATCAAAAACACTGCCGATATCTTTCAAAAAAAGAATCCCTTTGAGCAACAAATAGGCCGCGGCTCCGATTAAAATCGCTGGTGGAATTACGTAATGATAGGCCGATGATAATAAAAAAAGGGCGGCAAGAATGTCCCCTAGACCTAAAAATATCATAAAACTTTAAGGTTTTTTTATTTAGCGAAAGGGTTTTCCGCGCCAGCTACCCCGAAATGCAAATGGCAGCCGGTTGATTTTCCCGCTCCCGGGGTTCCGGGCTGTCCGCCCATAAAAGCGATTATTTGGCCCTGGGAAACCTCATCTCCCGGACTGACCAAACTGCTCTGCAAATGACCATAGTTGGTGACAACGCCGTTTGGATGTTGAATCGTAATTGTATTTCCAGCTCCGCCAAAAAGATAAAGAGAGGTGGAATTGTTTAATCTCACGTTCAAAACCCTGCCCTGGGCCGCGGCAAAAATCGGATCTCCGCATTGGCCGCGGCTGAAATCAACGGCATTATACCAATGCAGTCCCTGGGTAATTCTGCAAGGAGCCGCGATCGGACAGATAAAATAACTGGAGGCTAAAGGCGTCAAAACCGGCGCCGGCTGGGGAGCTATTCCCGCGATTACGCCTCCCGGAATAATTAAAATGTCCCCGACAAAAATATTTTCAGCGGCAGGGAGATCGTTAAAAGCCAGGATGTCTTCCTGCTTCGCCTTATATTCTAAAGCAAGCGCGCTGACTGTATCGCCAGCCTGAATATGATAAATAACTCCGTCCAATGGCGGAATAACCAATTTCTGGCCAGGCTGGATAACAGAACTCTGCTTCAAATTATTCGCCCACAAAATTGAGTTTAAAGAGAGCTTAAATTTTTCCGACAAAGACCAAAGAGTATCGCCCTGCCCAACAACATATTCCACGATTTCCTTTCTTTGAGAGGCTAATCCCGTGTCAGCCACCAAGCTTCCTAAAATCTGGGTGGTAATAAGACCTGGCGGAGTGGAAGCTCTTAAGCTGGCTCTTCCCACCAAAAGAAATTCCGGCGACTCCTGTTTGTAGGCCGTGACCTGGCTAAGGAAAAGGGGATTGGAATAAAAAAGATTGTTCGCGGTATAAAAACTTGGGAAAGACGGAAAGTTAAACGGAGACAAAAGCAGGAATAAAGCAGAAACAGCCCCTAAATAGAAAAGGGGGTCTTTGGGAGCCGCCGCAAAAAAGGCGAGCCTCGCCCATTTTGGGCGGGACTCCTTGATTTTCCAAATAGATTGATATATTTTACGAAGCAGCCTACTGATAAAATTACTCATACAATAATTCAAAATCGCTTTTTTAATCTTATTCGTTTCGTGGCCAAAAGTCAAGGGCTTTGTCAACGGGTATGCTAAAATCAAAAAATGGACTTATCCTCGCTCAAAACCATTAAATATCTCCTTAAAGAGCATAAGATATGCCCTGAAAAACGGCTGGGCCAGCATTTTTTGGCCGACAGAATGATTCTAGCAAAGATCATCAAGGCGGCCGAGCTTGAGCCTGGCGATGTGGTTTTGGAAATCGGCCCGGGAATCGGAACTCTGACACAAGAGCTGGCCAAAGCCGTTAAAAAGGTGCTTGCCGTTGAAAAAGACTCTAAGATGTGTCAGGTATTAAGGGAATTGCTGGAAAACTTGGATATTAAGAATGTTGAAATCGTCCAGGCAGATATTAGAACCTTGGAATCAAAAATTAAAGATTACAAGCTTGTCGCTAATTTGCCTTATTATATCGCCTCGCCGGTTATTAGAAAGTTTTTAGAAGCCGGCAACCCGCCCAAATTAATGGTTTTAATGGTTCAAAAAGAAGTGGCGCAGAGAATCTGTGCCAAGCCGCCAAACATGAATTTACTGGCGGTTTCCGTTCAATTTTATAGCCAGCCGGAAATAATCAGCTATGTTTCCAAAAAATCTTTCTGGCCCCAACCCAAAGTTGATTCAGCCATTATTAAAATCACTCCCAACTTGCAAAACATACAGAGAACGGGTCTCTGTGTGTTTTTCAACATTGTACGAGCAGGTTTTGCCCATCCTCGTAAACAGCTAATCAACAACTTATCTACAGGGTTGTCAATACCTCGTCCCCAAGCGCAAATTTGGCTTCAAAAAAACAAAATTCTTCCAGAGCAACGCGCAGAAACTTTAACTTTAAAAAACTGGGTTAATCTGACAAAATCGTTCAGAAACTGAAGAAAAGACGATGAAATTTTGTTTCATTTTCACCCTCGCTTCGCTTTGCGAAAGCTCGGTACTTGACAAGGCGGTATAAAACCCTGTAGAATAAGGGTACCTTAGCGTGTTTAACATCTAAATAGGGAAAAGAAAGACAAAAAAAGGAGGACGTATGTCCAAAGGACAGAAGAAAGCAGTGGGATGGGGATTGATTGTGGCCATTATCGCCGGAATCGCAGTATTCGCATACGTTGCAGGAACCGCCGGCGTGTTTCAGCGGCCGGAACCCGGACTAGTCTCCGGAACGGAAAAACTCCAACT
>JAZDGI010000008.1:0-27438 GCA_043807085.1 bacterium
GTGCCGTTTTTCAACCCCCAAGGAGACAAAACCTCATCTTTATATTTTTCCTGAAAACCGACTACGGCCGAAGCGGTTACTTCATCAAATTCACCATCATATCCTTTATAATCCCAAGAGGTAGCTCCTTCTTTCTTTAAGGCAGTCTGGAGCTCTTCAACCTCAACTCCGGTATCGCCGTATTTTAAATTTACGTTAAAAGTATGGCACCAGGCGACAGGCTGCGATTGGGTTGCCGCTAATTGCTGCTGAAGCGCGACGATTTGCGCCTGAAGCTGGTTGATCAAAGCCTGGATTTCAGCTGCGGTCATTGCCTTAGCTGTCGGCGTTACAAAAAAAAGAAAGCCGAAAACGGCCAGCAGCGACACCATTGAAATAAAAATTTTTTTCTTCATATTAAAAAAATACCATTTTTTTAAAGCTTCGTCAAGGGGATAACGCGTCTTTGGTATAAATGTTGGTCGGACTCCAAAGCATATAACCCGCGTATTCTTTTCCCAAAGCGTCTTTGACAGCTTTTATCTCCAAGCCAACCATTTTGCCGTCGTAGTTTACGCCCAAATTGAAATCCTGCAACCACGGCCGCAATCTAGCGGTTTTTCCTGATTCTACCAATCGGCTAAGAGCCGCGTCTAAAGAAGTTTTAATCACTTCGTAAGGATGCTCATTGGGATTTAAAAAACCGAAGGAGCCGGTGGCATAATGAGAAGGATAAACCATAGGGCTTACATAATCAAAATACTCATAACCGTCTTCAATAATCTGGCCAATGCCCATATCGTCCGACCTGATAGTTGAAAGCCCGAAAAGATCAACCGAAATCCTGGACCCGGCTAATTCTTCGCGGACATACTGAAAAAAACTACGGAGAGTCAGCTCCCGGGAAGCGTTTGCGTCCCAATAGGGAAAGACCATATCTTTTAGATTGCCGTCCGAAGGAAACCGGACATAATCAAAATTCACTTCGTCAAATAAAGCGGCTCTGGCGATGGCGATATTATAATCCCACGCTTCCCGGCTGGCAGGATCAATCCATGCCAAGCCTTGCTTATCCAGCCAGACCGAAGCGGTAGATGAGCTCTGAATCGCCAAATCTGGCCTGGCTTTGGCCAGCACCGGATCTTGAAAAACCGTAATCCGGGCAATAAC
This sequence comes from bacterium, assembly GCA_043807085.1. Classification (GTDB taxonomy): domain Bacteria; phylum Patescibacteriota; class Minisyncoccia; order Minisyncoccales; family JAZDGI01; genus JAZDGI01. Next base: position 1,150 of record JAZDGI010000008.1, read on the forward strand.
GTATATGTTATTGGAATGGAGCTTTTCAATTAAGCCGGGTTCGGGAAACCTTACTACGCCAGAGTAATCCTTCACGTCTATGACTACGGCGTTAATTTCTGTCGTACTGGCGAGATTAATCAAATAGTCAATTTTGTTTTTGCTGGCAGCGGAATTGCCGGTTAAATAGACTGCCCTGACGATTTCCGGCGGCTGGAATAAAAGCTTTAGCTGGCCAACCTCCTCCTGCTCAAGTTGCAGAGAGCTGTTCTCTGTAATTTTTTTTGTGGCTAGCTCTTGAGGAACAGCAAAAATAAAAAAAAGCCATACTAAAGCTGGAGCCGTTATTATTGGAATAATCGCCGTTTTAACGCTCATTGTTATTAAGTATACGCTTTGTTTTTTTAATCGTAAAATGGCAGTATAAAAGTATGCGAAAGACATTATTTATCGTTTTTGTTTCCGTTGTTGCGGCCTTTATTGACTATCGTTTTTTTATTACGCCGCAAATAATAGAAATCAGCCCTGCCCCGTCTTTAGTTTCGCTTGCGCTGGTCGGCGACATTATGCTGGACAGGGGCGTGGAGCTGAAAATCAAAAACGAAGGAGCTAATGATTTTAGATTCCCTTTTTTAAAAATTGCCGACGAGCTGAAAAAAGCGGACGTGGTTTTTGGCAATCTGGAAAGCCCGATCTCCGACCAGGGCGAAAAAATCGGCAGTATTTATTCTTTCCGGGCTGACCCTAAAGCCATTGACGGCTTAATTTACGCTGACTTTAATGTTGTTTCCCTGGCCAACAATCACGCCCTTGATTACGGCAGAAAAGCTTTGGAAGACACCTATTCGCGTCTGGAAAAAGCGGCTATAAGCTATGCCGGCGGAGGAATGGATGAAAAACAAGCTTTAACTCCAATTATTAAACAAATAAACAACACGAAAATCGGCTTTCTGGCTTATACTAATTTGTGCCAGGAATCCTGGCGGCCGGGAAAAGAAAAATCCGGCATCAATTGCGTTTCTGAAAATGATTTGGAAAGCGTCAGAAATAATATAAAAAACGCCAAAGAAAAAACTGATATTTTAATCGTTTCTCTGCATGCGGGCGAAGAATACACCCAAAAATTAACAGCCTTTCAGGAGAAATTTGCCAAGACCGCCATTGATTCCGGCGCCGATATAGTTGTCGGCCATCATCCCCATGTCGTTCAGAAAAACGAACGTTATAAAGACGGCTATATTTTTTACAGCTTGGGAAATTTTGTTTTTGACCAAAGCTTTTCTAAAGAAACGATGCAAGGCCAAATAGTAAAAGTTTCAATAGAAAATAAAAAAATCAAGGAAGTCATTCCCGTCAGCGTCGCGATAAATGAAAATTTCCAGCCTGAAATAACCGCCTCGGAAAAACCGCCTTCTTTTTTCCAAACAAGCTTATCTTCAAGCAACTTAAAGCAGGGCGACACTCTTTTAGTCAAAATAACCAATTCTTTTGATATGGGGAAAATAAACGGGAAATTAGGGCAGGAAAAAATAAACTTCTTTGAAGCTTCTTTGCCAAACGAAGCCGCGGCAATTTTGGGAATTGACGCCAAAAAAACTCCCGGCAATTATAGTTTAGTTATTAACTTTCCCAACGATTCGCAATTTAAGAAAACATTGACTGTGGCCAAAGCCAGCTTCCCGATAACCGAACTGGCGGTTACTCCAGAGCTTGAAGAAAAAGGATTTACTCCGACGAATATTGCCGAAAATATCGCTAAAAACGACGGCCCGACCCTGCACAGCGCGCTGGCCAAATTTACTCCGCAGGCTTATTTTTCCAAACCATTTATCTATCCCTTAAAAATAATCAAAGATGTCGGCGCTTTCGGCAACATTAGAAAAAGCGGGGACATTTCTCTTCAGCATTTGGGAGTTGATTTGGACGCCAAAATGAATACGCCGGTTTACGCGGCTAACGACGGCGCGGTCGCCTTAACCTACGATTTCATTGACTACGGAAAGACAATAATTATTGATCACGGCTTGGGAATTTTTTCCTTATACCTGCATTTGGATAAATTTAATTTTTCCGAAGGGCAGAAAATAAAGCAAGGAGACATTGTCGGTTTATCGGGCAATACCGGCTATTCCATAGCCCCTCATTTGCATTTTTCAATAAAACTCAACGGCGCCAGTGTAAACCCCATAAACTTCGTGAAGACGTTAAATGATCTCGACGAATAAAAGAATAAAGACTTGTTTAAATAAAAAATCCGTGGTAGCATAATTATAATATAAATATGACGGCTAGTTATTTGCCTTTAGCTCAAATCGTTATAGGGATCCTGCTGATTTTCGCTATTCTCTTACAGCAAAGAGGCCATGCCTTGGGCTCAACTTTCGGCGGCGGCGAATCTGGTTTTTATGCCACCAGACGGGGCCTTCAGAAAAAACTTTTCGGAGCCACAATTGTTTTAGGCATACTTTTTATCGTTTTGGCACTTTTAAATCTTGTCCTAAGATGAATTGGCCGTCAAAATCACAATGGAATCGTTTTTTTGAAGTTTTAACCAGAAAAGAGAAAATCTTTTTCTTTGGCTTTTTATTTTTGTTTACCTTCTCCTTTATCTCTTTTCTTATCTGCTCTTACAGGGCCTACACCGAAATCAAACCGGCTAGGGGCGGCGATTACGTTGAGGGAGTAGTGGGGAGTCCGCGATTGATCAACCCTGTTTACGCGCCGACAAACGACGTTGACCGCGATTTAACCCAGTTAATTTTTTCCGGCTTGATGACATATGATTCCCAGGGAAAACTTGTCCCTGACCTTGCCAAAGAATATAAAATACTGGAAAATGGAAAAATTTACGAATTTTACCTGAAAGACAAACTTTTCTGGTCAGACGGCGAACCATTAACCGCCGACGACATTATTTTTACCATTAAAACCATCCAAAACCCCGAGTTCAAAAGCCCGATAAGGGCCAGCTGGCTAGGGGTAAACATAGAAAAAATTTCAAGTTTAGCAGGAGAAGGGTCAGGGGGAATAAAATTCAGATTAAGCAATCCTTCGGCCGTCTTTTTAGAAAACGCCGCCTTAAAAATTTTGCCCAAACACGTCTGGCAGGAAATTTCAGCTCAAAACTTTCCTTTGGTGAATTACAACTTGAAGCCAGTGGGATCTGGCCCTTACAGGCTAAAGGCTCTAAGGCAGGACTCGGAAGGGAAGATAACCTCCTTAACTCTGGAAAAAAATCCTTACAGCAGTTCGCCTCCATACGTTTCAGAAATTTCTTTTAAATTTTTTAATTCGGAAAAGGAATTAATTGATAATTTTCAAAAAGGTAAAATAAACGGCTTTGTCCTTACATCTCCTCTGACTAACCCGACATCAAACGCCGCTGTTTATTCGCTTTCCTTACCTAGATATTTCGCGGTATTCTTTAATCCGGAGAAAGCAAAAATCTTCACCCAAAAAGAAGTAAGGCAGGCTCTGAATTACGGCACCGACAAACAAGCGATTATTGATGAAATTTTAAACGGCGGAGGAAAAATTGTTAATTCGCCGATACTGCCCGACATTTATCTTTTTGAAATTCCGGAAGCTCCCGTTTTTGACGCAGCAAGGGCCAAAGAGCTTTTAGAAAAAGCGGGATTTACGGCTTTATCGTCTGGCGACGGCGCCCGCGAAAAAATCGTTGAAAAAGAGGCTTCTTTCCAATTTAAAAGCAGCTTGAGAATGGGTTCGCAAAACGCCGAAGTAACCGAGCTCCAAAAATGCCTGGCTAAAGACCCTGAAGTTTATCCCGAAAAGGAAGTCACCGGATACTTTGGCCAAAAAACCAAAGCCGCCGTCGTCAGATTCCAGGAAAAATATGCCGACGAAATTTTAAAATCTTCCAATTTAAAAAGCGGCACCGGAGAAGTCTTAACCTCCACCCGGAAAAAACTTAACGAAATCTGCCTGCCCGCCAGCCAAGAAAAAATTAGTCTTTCCTTTTCCCTGGCCACCGTTGATCAACCCCAGCTTATGGAAGTCGCCAAATTGCTAAAAGAGCAGTGGAAGGATTTAGGAGTAAAAGTCAACATAGAAAGCTATGGCATTTCACAGCTGGAAGCAGACGTTATCAAGTCAAGAAATTTTGACGCCCTTCTTTTTGGCGAAGTGCTGGGAGCTATTCCGGATCCATTTCCTTTCTGGCACTCGTCTCAAAAAAAAGATCCGGGGCTGAATTTAGCCAGCTACGAAAGCAAGGAAGCGGATAAATTACTGGAAGAAAACAGGCAAAATCTTGACGAAGATAAAAGAATAGAAAGTCTTGAAAAATTTCAAGACATCATTATTGCTTCTGTCCCCGCGGTCTTTCTGTACAACCCTAACTATCTCTATTTCATCCCGAAAGAAATCAAGGGATTTGAAACTAAAATTATCACCGACCCGTCAAACAGATTCAGCGACATAAAAAATTGGTATATTGAAACCAAAAGGGCATGGAAATAAGGCATTTAAACGATATGAAAGAAGTCCTTTGCGACCAAGAATGGGCGAAGACGGCCCAAAATTTTGAGTTATATTATATGCATAGGGGTGTCAAAGAAAAAGACGGCTTGAGATACGACATAACCATAATCCCCTCTTTAATGCTGGGGAAAGAATTCGGCAAAACAAAAGGTCACGAACATTTAGGCCCATTTCAAGAATTATATATTGTCTTAAAGGGCCAGGCGCTTTATTTGATCCAAAAAACAAAAGGAAGTATTGTTGAAGATGTCTATGCGGTAAAAGCTAAAAAGGGGCAGGCCGTTATTGTGCCGACCAGCTACGGTCATATCACCATCAACCCAGCGAAAAAAGAGCTGATAGAGGCCAATTGGACGGATGAAAAATGCGAAAATATATATGATTTATTTTCTAAAAACCATGGAGCCTGCTATTATTACACCAAAACCGGCTGGATAAAAAATAAAAATTACAAATCAGTCCCTAAATTGCGTTTGGAAAAACCTCTGAAGTCAATGCCGAAAAATTTAGATTTTCTATATGGAAAAAGTTGTTAAAGCGATAATGCCGATTGCGGGATTAGGCACAAGATTTTTGCCTTTAAGCAAGGCCTTGCCCAAAGAAATCTGGCCGCTTTTAGACAAGCCGATCATCCAATACGTTGCGGAAGAAGCTTTGGCTTCCGGCATTAAAAAGATCGTTTTTGTCGTCCGGCCGGGCAAAAAAATGATCTTGGATTATTTTACCGACCAAAAAATTCCATTTGAAACGGTCTGGCAAAATGAACAATTAGGCGATGGTCACGCAATTTTGCAAGCCAAATCTAAAATTAAAAATGAAGCCGCGGCGGTTTTATTCGGCGATGACGTTGTTGCCTCAAAAATTCCTTGCCTCGCCCAGATGATTAAAGTTTTTGAAAAATACCAAAAACCCGTCATCGCCATTTATCGTCTGCCTAAAAAAATGGTTTCCTCCTACGGCATTGTAGGAGCTGAAAAAATAGCGCCCAGGGTTTACCGCATTAAAAAAATCGTTGAAAAGCCGACCGCCAAAGAAGCGCCGTCAAACTTAGCCATTGTGGGAAAATACATAATCACGCCGGAGGTTTTTGACTATTTGGCCAAGGCCAAGCCCGGATTTAAAGGGGAGATTATTTTAGCGGAAACTTTTTCCAAAATGCTCCAAGAAGGTAAAGAGCTTTTAGGTTATGAGTTTGAAGGTAAATGGCTGGAATGCGGCAACTTGGAAAAATGGATTAACAGTTTTCTTTATTTGGCCAAACGAAAATAATCGCGCCCAGGTGGTGAAATTGGCAAACACGCTAGCTTCAGGAGCTAGTGCCGAAAGGCTTGGGAGTTCAACTCTCCCCCTGGGCACCGCAATAAAAATAAAATATATGATCAAACAGCAAAAACAGCAAAATTTACGGATTATACCCCTCGGAGGGTTAGGCGAGGTGGGCAGAAATATGACCCTGCTTGAATACGGCGGAAAAATTTTAATTATTGATATGGGTCTCAGAATGCCTGGAGAGGATATGCCGGGCATTGATTATATAATTCCCAACATCTCTTATCTTCAGGCAAAAGAGAAAGACATTGTTGGGGTTCTTTTCACCCACGGCCATTACGACCACATTGGGGCCGTCCCGTATATAATGAACAAAATCTGGCGGCCAGACCTTGAAATTTTCACTTCTCCTTTGGCCAGGGGAATAATTTTGAAAAGAATGGATGATTTCCCGAGCCTGCCCAAGCCGAATATTACGGCCGTAAAATCAGGCGACATAGTGACCTTGGAGCCTTTCCGGATTGAATTCTTTAAACAAAACCACAACATCCCCGACAGCTTAGCCTTATTTATCCAAACGCCAGTGGGGAATGTCTTTCATACTTCCGACTTCAAGTTTGATCCGACGCCGATCAATGACACGCCCACCGACTTTAAAAAACTTCGGGAGTTTGGCAAAAGAAAAATATTATTGTTAATGTCCGAATCCACCGATGCCGAGGTGGAAGGCCATTCTATCTCAGAAAAAACAATTGAAAAAAATCTGGAGGAAATCTTTCAAAAGGCGCCTGGCCGGATTGTGGCTGCCACTTTCTCCTCGCTGATCAATCGACTGCAGCAACTGATATGTCTCTCTGAAAAATACGGCCGCAAGGTGGCTATTGAAGGATATTCAATGAAATCAAACGTGGAAATCTCAAAGTCTCTCGGCTATCTTAAAATAAAAAAAGGGACCATTATTCCCTCAAAAGAAGTCCAAAATTATCCCGACCCGAAAATTACAATTTTATGCACCGGCGCCCAAGGAGAGCCCGGGGCAGTCTTGATGAGAATCTCGCTGAAAACGCACCAGACCTTAAAGCTGAAAAGGGGCGATACCGTAATCTTCTCCTCATCGGTTATTCCCGGGAACGAAAGAAGCGTTCAGATTATGAAAGATGAAATCTTGCGCCAAGGAGCCAAAGTTTTCCATTATAAAATGATGGATATTCACGCCGGCGGCCACGCCCAGCAAGACGAACTCAAAGAAATGCTGGAGATAATGAAGCCGAAATTTTTTATGCCCATTCACGGCCAATATTCAATGCTGGTTTCTCACGCGGAAATAGCTCTTAACGAAGGAGTGGCGGAAAAAAATATCATCGTCGCAGAAAACGGACAAATCATCGCCATCAGCTCAAAGGGTTTTTTCTTTGAAAGAAAGACGGCGCCAGCAAACTACATTATGGTAGACGGCCTTGGAGTCGGCGACGTTGGAGAAATCGTCCTAAGAGACCGCCAAATGCTGGCCAAAGACGGCATGTTTGTCGTTATTGCCGTTATTGACAAGGCCACTGGCAAAGTAAAGAGTTCTCCTGATATAATATCTAGAGGGTTTGTTTACTTGAGAGAATCAAAAGAACTGCTAATGGAAACGAGGAAAAAAACAATTGAAATTATCAATCGGGCTACGGGCTCAGGTAGAGCGGTAAACTGGAGCTACGTAAAAGACGAGGTCAGAAATAAAATCGGCGATTTCCTTTTCACTAAGACCGAGAGGCGGCCGATGATATTACCAGTAGTAATAGAATCATAAAATTATGCGTATATTTTCCGGCGTTAGGCCGACAGGCGAATTACATATTGGAAATTATCTGGGGGCTATTAAAAATTGGCTGGCGCTTCAAGAAAAGAACGAGTGCATTTTTTGCGTTGTTGACTGGCATGCCATGACTACGCCCTACCGTCCGGAAAATCTGCAGAAAAATATTACAGATGCAGCCATTGCCTATTTAGCGGCGGGATTGGATCCTGAAAAATGCATCTTTTTTATCCAGTCTCAAGTGAAAGAGCATTCCGAGCTGGCTTGGCTGTTGGGCACGATCACTCCTCTTGGCGAACTGCAAAGAATGACTCAGTTCAAAGAGAAATCCAAAAAACATAAAGAATATATTAACGCCGGGCTTTTAAATTACCCTGTTTTGATGGCCGCCGATATCTTGCTTTATCAAACCGAGGTCGTGCCGGTCGGAAAAGACCAGGAACAGCACGTAGAGCTAGCCAGATCTATTGCCAAAAAATTTAATCAAAAATTCGGCCAGACGTTCAAAGAGCCGAAATCTTTGCTGTCGGAAATCGGGGCAAAAATTATGTCTCTGCAAAAGCCCAAAAAGAAAATGTCCAAAACCGAAGATTCTCAAGGATTTATCGGGCTATTTGAGGAACCTGAAACCATTGAGAAAAAAATAATGGAAGCGGTCACCGATCTTGGCAAAACTATAAAAGATGAACCCAAAGAAAAACCTGGCATTTCCAATCTCCTAACGATTTATTCTCTATTTTCCGGAAAACCAATCAAGGAACTGGAAAAGAAATTTAAGGACAGGGGCTATGCCGAATTTAAAAAATCTTTAGCCCTCCTTTTAATTGAAAAATTAGAACCGTTCCGCCGAAAAAGAAAAGAACTTCTATCAAGAGAAATTTATGTTCAAGAGATTTTGGAACAAGGCAGAAGAAAAGCGGAAATTATCGCCCAATCAACCATACGGGATGTCCGTAAAAAAATGGGCCTACTTTAATCTAAAAGCGATCCAAGGTTCACGTTAATTTTTGAGCTCCAATCTATTTCCTTATACTCGTGGAGTAATTTATTAATATAGCCCCTTAAATAATCGTACCTCTCTTTTATTTTTGCCTCAAATTTCACCGTCAGATATGGGCCGTTTTGCGAATAGCGCACAACAAACATTCCGTCGGCTAAATTCAATCTCACCCCATCGCCCACTCTCTCGTCGTCAATCACTTCCGCTTCTAAAAAATCTTTCCTAAGCCGGGCGCTGATTTTTTTTGTCACCCCGACTTTCTGATCGTCGCCAGAGTATATTTTTATTTCCGGACTTGATATATATTTTGGCAGAGAAGCGATGGCGCCAGAAAGCGTTTGGCGGGTTTTAGCCAAATAGCTCAACAGCCGTAAAGCGGAATAAAGTCCGTCGTCGTGGTTATAAAAATCAGCTGAAAAGAAAAAATGGCCGGACAGCTCCCCGATAAAAGCCGCTTTGACTTCTTGGTTTTTTTTCTTCAAAAAAGAATGTCCCGTCCGCCACATAAAAGGCAAGCCGCCGTGCTTTAAAATGACTTCCTCAACGACCTTGGAGCAAAGAGTATTATACATTATCGTGGCTCCAGGGCGCTCCTGCAAAACGTCAATAGCAAAAAGCGCCAGCAAAACATCATTCCATATGATGCCGCCTTTTTCATCAACTATACCGATTCTGTCGCCGTCGGAATCAAAAGAAAATCCAATGTCAGCTTTTTCTTTTAGGACTCTTTCTTTAAGCCGTTCCGCAACCTCAATACTGGTGGGATCTGGGGTGCCCAAAGGAAAAGATGGATCCAAAACGCAATTGCTTTCCACCGCCTCGCATCCTGTTTTTCTAAATAAATCAGGCGCGACAGCTCCAGCGGTTGAATTGCCCGGGTCAATAACAACTTTAAATTTTTTGTTAATCGGGAGTCTTTTTAGTATATCGGCAAAATACGGCTCGCGAATATCCTGCCTGATAATTTTGCCCGGCCTCTCGCCCTTTTCGCAATCATCATTTTCAACCATTTTTTTTAACTCTTGTATTCCTTCAGCCACTAAGGTTTCCGAAAAATCATTAGCAATCTTAAAGCCATTATATTCAACCGGATTGTGAGAACCAGTCACATAAATTCCACCCCGACAATCCAAATAGTATTGCGACCAATAAAAAGTCCCGATCAAATTCAGGCCGATATCAATCGCGTCAAGCCCTGCCCAGCTTAAGCCGCGGATTAGGGCCTCGCCATATTGAAGGCTAGTAGCTCGGGAGTCGCGGCCGACCACCGCTTTTCTAATGCCGCGCCTTTTCAAAAAAGTGCCGTAAGCGCAGCCGATTTGCTCAACGATTTTAGGATTCAAGTCCTTGTCAACTCTCCCCCGCAGATCATAACCCCTGAACATATAAGGATTGATTTTCATAATAAAACTATTATAGCATACGATTATTGACTGCGAAATAAGAATAAGTTATACTAAAAGCAGAGTATGAAACTTTACGAGTTTACTTATTTAATATCGCCCGAGCTTGGCGAAGAAGAAGTCAAAGATTTCCAGGAAAAAATAATTTCTTTAGTTCAAGCCGAAGGCGGAATCTTAACCGAAATAAGCGCAGCCGCGAAAAAAAAGCTGGCTTATCCGATAAAAAAGAAAACAGAGGCTTTTTACGCGACCCTGGCTTTTGAACTAGACCAGTCAAAAATTCAAGCATTGGAAAAAAAATTAAAGCAGGAAAGCCAAATTTTACGCTGTCTGCTTATGTTTAAGCCGCCCCGAAAAATATCGGCCAAACCACGAAGGAGATTATTCGCTACCCCTTCTTATCCCTCTTTGACGCCAAGCGAGGAAAAACAAGCCAGGCCGCTCCAGCCCAAAGCCGAGCTGGGAGAAATTGATAAAAAATTAGAAGAAATACTTAAGGGATAATATGAATTTAAACAAGATATTTTTATTGGGAAGACTGACACGCGATCCGGAAAACAGGGCTTTGCCGTCGGGTTCCCAGGTGACAAGTTTTGGCCTGGCCACCGACAGATTTTACGTTGACAAATCCAATCAAAAACAAAAAGAAACCGAATTTCATAATATTACTCTTTTTGGCCGATTAGCTGAAATAGCCGGACAATATCTGAAAAAAGGAGCTCTGGTTCTGATTGAAGGACGAATCAAAACCCGCAGCTGGCAGGATAACCAAGGCAATAAAAAATACCGCACCGAAATAATAGGTGAAAGAATGCAATTGGGGCCAAAAAGCGCTACTGCCGACGGCAAAACCAATAATACGGCTCCGGTTGAGCAAATGCCGGCCCAAGAAGAGATTCCAGTAATAGAAGAAGGCGAAATAAACGTCAAAGACATACCTTTTTGATTATATGCAGTGCTTTTTTTGCCAACACAACACTAAAGAAATAGACTATAAAGACATTAAGCTTTTGGAAAGGTTTATTTCGGGTTTGTCTAAAATCAGAGCTAAAAAAAGAACCGGAGTATGCTCCAGTCACCAGCGCAAGCTTGCCCAAGCAATCAAGAGGGCGCGTTTTTTAGCCCTGCTTCCCTTTACACCGAAATAAAATTAGGGTTTTGGTTTTAAGATTTCTAATTTAATTTTTTCAGCTATCTTCGGGTTCTCTCTCAAAAACTCTTTAGCGGCATCTAGCCCCTGCCCTAATTTCACCTCTTCATACTGGAGCCAACTGCCGGATTTTTTTATTATGCCGTCTCTGATTCCGGTATTGACGATGTCGGCGAGCCTGGAAATTCCTTCGTTGTAAAAAATATCAAACTCCGTGGTTTTAAAGGGAGCCGCAACTTTATTTTTAACAATCTTAACCCTCACCCGGTTTCCCACGATTTCTTCTCCCTTCTTGATTTGGGCCGTCCTTCTCAATTCAATACGCACAGATGCGTAAAACTTCAAGGCCAAACCTCCCGGGGTTGTTTCTGGGTTTCCAAACATTACGCCAATTTTCATTCTCGTTTGATTTAAAAAGATGACGATCGTTTTGGTTTTGGAAATAACGCCAGAGAGCTTTCTTAAAACCTGAGACATCAGCCGAGCCTGAAGCCCAATTTGAAATTCTCCCACTTCGCCGGCAATTTCGGTTTGAGGGACTAAAGCCGCCACTGAATCCACTACGATAACATCAACGTCTCCCGATCTGACCAAGGTTTCCACAATCTGCAAGGCCTGCTCGCCGGAATCCGGCTGAGAAATCAAAAGCTCGTCAACATTAACTCCTATTTTCTTTGCGTAATCGGGGTCTAGGGCGTGCTCAGCGTCAACAAAAGCTCCTATTCCTCCTCTTTTTTGGGCTTCAGCCAAAATATGAAGAGCCAAAGTGGTTTTCCCGCTTGATTCGTGGCCGTATATTTCAATTACCCTTCCCCGAGGCACTCCCTGCACTCCCAAGGCCTGATCCAAAGAAACCGACCCTGTCGGAACAACGTCAACGTCAACTGCTCTAACTTCTTTTAATGTCATTATCGCCCCCTCGCCAAACCGCTGTTTGATTTCGGTAATCGCGTCTTGGAGTCCGACGTTTTCTTTTTTAGCTTCTTGTTTTTTTGCCATAATATATTAAACGACCTTAGATCTTATGCCAGCCGTCGTTATTGCCGTCGTTATTATCATTATGATCTCCGTCGGGCAAGACCTGTTCGGCAGACACGAATACCACTCGGGGCTTGGCTCCTTCAGCCGGACCAACCACGCCCTTTTCCTCCATTATATCAATAAGCCGAGCGGCCCGTGCGTAGCCGATCCGCAGCCGGCGCTGAAGCAAAGAAGCCGAGGCTCTCTTGGCTTCAATGACCAATTTTCTGGCCTGCTCATATATAGGATCGTCTCCGGTGGAAAAATCACCTTCTTTTGCCGGTGGCATTTCCAATGCTTGGGTCAAATTATCCATCAACCCATCATTTTCCAGAACACTGCCGTCAATCTCCACCCTTTCCATTTTTGCTTTAAAATTAGAGGCAATAAACTCAACCACTCTCTTAACTTCTTTTTCCGAAAGATAGGCTCCCTGGATTCTCTTGGGTTTGGCGACTTCAGCCGAAATAAACAAAAGATCGCCCAGGCCCAGCAATTTTTCAGCCCCAGCCATATCTAAAATAGTCCTTGAATCAACTTGGCTGGCGACTTGGAAAGTGACTCTGGCTGTAATATTCGCTTTAATTAACCCGGTAATAACCTCAACTGACGGTCGTTGCGTAGCCACAACCAAATGAATGCCGACAGCTCTGGCCATTTGAGCCAGTCTGACCACATAGGCTTCCACTTCTTTGCCCCGGGCCATCATCAAATCAGCAAGCTCGTCAATAATCGTGACAATATAAGGAAGCGGCTGTTTTTTATTTTTTTGAGCCAATTCGTTGTAACCGATAATATCCCTGGTTCGTTCGCTGGAAAGAACTTCAAAACGCCTTTCCATTTCCGAAATCAACCATTTTAAGACGTTGATCGTTTTTTGCGAGTCTAAAATCACGGGGCAAAGCAAATGCGGCAATTCGTTATACACGGGAAATTCCACTCGCTTTGGATCAATCAAAATAAACCTTAATTTCTCCGGCGAATTGCGGTAAAGAAGGGAGATAATTATGCTGTTCAAAAATATAGTTTTGCCGGAACCTGTGGAGCCTGCCACCAAAAAATGGGGCATTTTGGCTAAATCCGCATAAATCGGACTGCCCGACACGTCTCTTCCCAAACAAAGATTCAGATTGGCCGAAGAATTCTGAAACTGCAAACTGGCTATTAAATCCCTTAATCTTACCTGGGCCCGTACTTTGTTTGGCAGCTCTATGCCCACCAGCGATTTGCCGGGGATAGGAGCTTCAATCCTGATAGGGTGGCTGGCCAAAGCCAGAGAGAGGTCGTTTGCTAAAGTCGTAATTTTAGAAAGCTTTATTCCGTCAGCCGGCTTCAAGGTATACTGGGTGACGGTGGGGCCGATATTGACTTGAGACATCTCAACCGGAATGGAAAAATTTTCTAAAGTTTTTTTAATAATCGCCGAGTTGACTCTTATGTCTCCGGGAGTCGGACTGCCTTTATCGCCGTCCAAAAGATCCAAAGGAGGAAGCTCGTATTTGGCCTCGTCTCGGATAGAAGCAGTCTCTTTCTCTTTGGCCTGGACCCGCTGAAGAATCTCTTGCTTCGGCTCCTTTTGTTTTTGAGCTTCTTCAATTTCTTCAACCTTAAAAGTGGGCATAAAAATCCTTTTTAGAAAGGACGGCTTTTTTGACTCAAAGGGTTTATCAAGCCCGGACTCTTGCTCTGGCTGTCTTGGCTGACGTTTTGTTTGTTTTGAGATCAACTGCCGGAAAATAACCGCGCCAACAATAACTACGCTGGCAAAAATAATCAGCGTCACCCAAAAGCCGAAAAGTCCCAAAAACGGCCGGGCTAAATATCCGAGATATCCGCCATAATTCAAGCCGGGCTTTAAAATCGCAAAAAGATTAGCAATGCCAAAAATCAAAAGCAATGTGCCCAAGATTATTGCCCAAAGAAATTTCTTGTACGGGGTCGCAAAAAAAACCAAACCTCCCACTATTAAAATGAGAGGCAGAAAGAAAATGGCGTTGCCGAATAAAAGGTGCAGTCCGCGAAAAACCATCTGGCCGGCTATGCCCGCCTGGTCAAAAAAACTAAGGGCGACCACCGCCGCCAGAAGAAACATAATAATTCCGCCGATCTGTTTTTTTGTTTTTTCAGCGAAACTGAAAGAAAGCCTTTCTTTTTGTCCTTTATCATCGGCTTCTTTTTTGTGATTGTTCTTTTTCTTCATCGTGTTTAAATCCGGTTCCAGCGGGTATTAATTTACCTATAATAACATTTTCCTTCAGCCCTAGCAATTTATCTTCCTTGCCTTCGGTGGCGGATTTAATAAGAACCCTGGAGGTTTCCTGGAAAGAAGCCGAGGAAAGGAAGGAATCGGTGGTCAAGGCCACGCGAGAAATTCCCAATAAAATCTGGGTTCCTTTAGTTGGCTGTTTTTTCTCTTTTTTCAGGCGAATGTTCTCTTCTAGAAAATTTGCTTTTTCCACAACCTCGCCCGCGGTAAACTGGCTGTCACCGGACTCCTTTATCCTGACCCTGGAAAACATCTGGCGGATAATTACCTCAATATGCTTGTCATGAATTGGAGCGCCCTGGGAAACATAAATTTTTTGTATTTCTTTGACAATAGCCCGCTGGGTCTCGTCTTTTCCTTTTAATTGGTACAGCTCTTTCAAATCAACGTTCCCTTCGTAAATGGGCTGGCCCTTTAAAACCTGCTCTCCTTCTTTGACTAAAATAGCGGCATTGGCTGGAGCCTGATATTCCAGAGCATCTCCTTTTCCGTCTTTTGCTTTTATTTTGACGATCCTGTCTGGAGTAATTTCCAGCACCTTGCCGTCTTCAGCCGACAGCTGGGTTTTGCCTCCCGGAACCCTTATTTCAAAAATTTCCTGCACTCTTGGCAAACCGAAAGTAATATCGCTTCCGCCCGCCACTCCGCCGGTATGGAAAGTTCTCATCGTCAGCTGGGTGCCTGGTTCCCCGATTGCTTGAGCCGCCACAATCCCGACGGCCTCGCCCACTGCAACCAATTTATTGCTCCCCAAATCCCAACCGTAACATTGCTGACAAACGCCCCTGATTGAACGGCAGCTTAAAGGCGACCTTACCTTGATTTTTTCCACGCCCATATTTAAAAGCTCTTCGCCTTTTTCCCAATCAATAATCTCGCCCGCTTTGACAATAAAGGATTTGCCCGCCTTGATATCTTCAAGACTTATGCGACCAACGATTTTGAGAAGGAGATTCTGGCCGAGCTCGTCCGCGTCGGCTTTTAAAATTTCAAATCCTTCCTTATTATGGCAGTCTTTTTCCGAAACCACGACTTCGTGCGCAACATCAACCAATCTCCTGGTTAAATATCCGGCCGTGGAAGTTCTCAATGCAGTGTCGGCCGTGCCTTTTCTGGCGCCATGAGTGGAAATGAAATATTCCAAAACATTAAACCCTTCTTTGAAAGAATTTTTTACCGGCAGTTCAATAATCTGGCCGGCAGGATTAATCACCAAGCCCTTCATGCCGGTCATTTGAACCGGCTGACCCCAGGAACCCCTTGCTCCCGCATCCACCATCTGAAAAACTGGTCCGTCTTGAGGAAGGGTTTTTTTCACCAGTTTTTCAATTTCTGATTTAACCCTTGACCAAATCTCAATGATTTTTTGCATCCTCTCTTCGCGCGACAAAAGACCTTTTTTAAAATGAGAGTCAATCACTCCGACTTCTTCTTCGGCTTTAGCCATAATAAGCTTTTTTTCCGGCGGCACGATTAAGTCGTCTATTCCCCATGTTATTCCGGCTAAGGTTGAGTATTCAAAGCCTAAATTTTTAATTTTGTCCAAAACGTTTTCCACGACTTGAGAATCGTATTTTCCAATAATTTTAGCCACGGCTTTTTCCAGGTCCTTGACTCTGACCAAATCATTGAAAAACGGGAAATTGTCCGGCAGGGTTTCGTTAAATAAAATCCTGCCCACGCTAGTCTCAACAAAACCCTTAATTCCTTTTATTCCTCTGATTTTTATTTTCGCTTTAATATCAATATCTTTAAATTCCTGCGCCATAATCGCTTCTTCGGGCGTGCCGAAAATCTTGCCTTCTCCCTTAGCCCCTTCGCGCAATCTAGTCAGCCAATAAATACCCAAAACAATATCTTGGTAAAGGGTGATAATCGGGGTGCCGGTGGCCGGCTTCAGCAAATTTAAAGTTGACAGCATTCTTTCTCTGGCTTCCTTCTGGGCCATTTCAGACAATGGCAGATGGACAGCCATCTGATCGCCGTCAAAATCAGCGTTGAAAGCCCTGCAGACCATAGGATGCAGGCGCAAAGCTTCTCCATCAATCAAAATCGGCTGGAAGGCCTGAATGCCCAATTTATGCAAAGTCGGGGCGCGGTTTAAAAGCAGCAGTTTACCCTTGACTACCTCTTCCAAAATCGCCCAAACCTCGTCGGTTTGCTCGTCAATAATTCTTGAGGCCCCCCTGACGTTGTAAGCTAATTCTTTTTCTAAAATATTTTTAATGACGAAGGGCTTGAAAAGCTCCAAAGCCATTTGCTTGGGCACGCCCACCTGATCCAATTTCAATTCTGGTCCCACAACGATTACCGAACGCCCCGAATAATCAACTCTTTTCCCCAAAAGATTCTGCCTGAATCTTCCCTGCTTTCCCTTGAGCATGCTGGCTAACGATTTCAGCAATCTCCTGCCGCCGGTCGTGGCTTGAGTCGTGGTGCCCTTTTTCATTTCGTTGTCAATAAGAGAATCAACCGCTTCCTGAAGCATTCTTTTTTCGTTGCGCACAATGACTTCCGGAGCCCCGATTTCCAGCAAGTATTTCAGACGGCTGTTTCTGTTGATAACCCTCCGGTAAAGATCGTTCAAGTCGGAAGAAGCGTATCTCCCGCCGTCCAGCTGGACAATAGGCCGCAGGTCTGGAGGCAAAACCGGCAGAAGGGTCAAAAACATCCATTCGGGCTTCAGGCCGGCCTTAATCATTCCCCGGAGAAACTTCAATCTCTGAAAAATCTTGCGCCGTTTCAAAGGATTGGCTTCCCGGACTAAATCTTTTTCAATTCTATCGGCTTCTTTTTTAATATCAATTCCGACCAAAATCTTTCTTAGGGTTTCGGATCCTGTGCCTGCCTCAAAAACCTCGCCGTATTTCATTGCTAAATTTTGATATTCAACTTCAGACAATATCTTGCCGGTTTTCAGTAAAACGAGCTCCTCTCTGACTCTTTCGCGCGTCGAGCTTAATTCCTGCAGAGCTTCGCCTTTCAGCCCTTTTGACTTTGTCTTGTATTCTTTCTCAATTTCTTCCAAGGCTGATTTTTTTGCTTCTTCGTTAACCTTAGTCACGATATAAGCGGCGAAATAAATTACTTTCTCTAACTGGAGCATCGGCAAATCAAAAACTAGACCGATTCTTGAGGGAACTCCCCGTAAAAACCAAATGTGGGAGACAGGCGTGGCTAATTTTATATGGCCCATTCTTTCCCGCCTTACCTGCGCTTTGGTTACCTCTACTCCGCAGCGATCGCAGACAACTCCTTTGTAGCGGATTCTTTTGTATTTTCCGCAATAGCACTCGTAATCTTTTTCCGGTCCGAAAATCCGCTCGTCAAACAAACCGTCTTTTTCCGCTTTCTGGGTGCGGTAATTGATGGTTTCCGGTTTGGTTACTTCTCCCCGAGACCAAGCTAAAATATCTTCGGGCGAGGCAACTTTTATTCTAATTGATTCTAAGTCGGCAACTCTCATAGTTTATCTTTTTTTTCTTTGACTTCTACGTTCAAACCCAAAGCTTTCAGCTCGTTGACCAACAGATTAAACGAGGCCGGGATATTGGGCTCTTTTATTTCTTCGCCTTTCAAAATTGATTCGTAGGTTGCGGCGCGGCCCGGCACGTCGTCGGATTTAATTGTAAGCATTTCCTGGAGAATGTGGCTGGCGCCATAGCCCTCCAAAGCCCAAACTTCCATTTCGCCGAACCTCTGGCCGCCAAACTGGGCCTTGCCTCCCAATGGCTGTTGGGTAATCAAAGAATACGGCCCAATGGACCTCATATGGATTTTGTCTTCCACCATATGAGTAAGCTTTACTATATACATCCAGCCGATAGTAATCTTTTCTGGGAAAAGCTCGCCTGTTCTGCCGTCGTACAAAACAACCTTGCCGTCTTCGGTCAGTCCGGCTTTTTTTAGTTCAGCTTTTATGTCCTTTTCCGTGGCTCCGGACAGAGCCGGCGTAATGGCGTGATAGCCCAGGGCCTTCGCCGCTAAAGACAAATGCGTTTCCAAAATCTGCCCCAAGTTCATTCTGGAAGCGACTCCCATAGGATTCAAAATTATATCAACCGGCGTTCCATCAGCCAAAAACGGCATTTCCTCCTGTGGCATTATTTTAGAAACCACTCCTTTGTTCCCGTGGCGGCCGGCTAATTTGTCTCCGGCGCGCACCTTCCTTAATTCCGCGATTTCCACCTCAATTTTTTTAATGACCCCCGGCTCCAATTTATGCCCCTGATCTCTGGAAAAAATTTTCACCTTAACCACTCTTCCTCTTTTGCCGTGCTCCATAGTCAAAGAAGAGTCTTTAACTTCCCTGGCTTTTTCGCCAAAAATTGCCCGCAGCAATCTCTCTTCGGCGGTTAAATCGGCTTCGCCCTTCGGAGAAATCTTGCCGACTAAAATGTCGTTCGGCCCGACTTCGGCTCCGACGCGGACGATTCCTTCTTCATCCAGGTCTTTAAGTTTTTCCTCTGAAACATTAGGAATGTCGCCTGTCGTAATTTCCGGACCAAGTTTTGTTTCTCTTACGTCGCAAGCAAAGCTTTCCAAATGAATAGAAGTATAATAATCTTGCTTGACCAGCCTGTCAGAGATTAAAATAGCGTCTTCAAAGTTGCCGCCGCGCCAGGGCATAAAACAAACCAAAACATTATGCCCCAGAGACAAAAAGCCCTGGCTGATCGCTCCGCCATCGGCTAAAACATCTCCTTTTTTTACTAACTGGCCTTTATCAACCTGCGGCTTTTGATGAAAGCAGGTATATTGGTTGGTCCTGATAAAATTTCTTAACTCGTAAGTTTTAAATTTTGAGTTTTGAGATTTTGACTTTATTTTTATATGACTCGCGTCCGCTTCCACGACCTGACCGTCTTCTTCTGCCACCACTTCCTGGCCGGAATCCCTGGCAACCCTTTCTTCAACGCCCGACATGACTAAAGCAGGCTCTGGCTTTATCAATGGCACTGCTTGACGCTGCATATTAGAGCCCATCAAAGCGCGGTTAGCATCGTCATTCTGCAAAAACGGAATCAGAGAAGTCGCGACTGAAATCGCCTGCTGGGGGGAAACATCAATAAAATCAACTTTTTCTTTTTCTATAATTCCGGGCTCTCCTTTGATTCTTGCCTCAACCTTGTCTAGAGAAATTATTCCCTTTTCGTCCAACTGCACGGCCCCGGAAGCGATATTGTGTTTTTCTTCCTCATAGGCGTTAAGATAGCGAATTTCTTTGGTAACCCTTCCCTTTTCCACTTTGAAATAAGGCGTTTCCAGAAATCCGTAAGAATTGATTCTGGCGAATGAAGCCAAATGGCCCACCAGCCCCACGTTGGGACCTTCAGGCGTTTGAATCGGGCAAATCCGGCCATAGTGGGATGGCTGAACGTCCCTGACCTCAAACCCGGCTCGCTCGCGAGCCAATCCGCCGGGACCCGTTGCCGACAGCCTTCTCTTATGTTCCAGTTCAGACAGCGGATTTTCATTGTCCATAAACTGGCTAAGCTGCGAGGAAGTAAAAAATTCTTTGACTACCGCCATTACAGGCCTGGGGTTGATTATTTGGAGAGGCGTAAGGGTGGCGACATCCAAGGTTGACATCCTATCCTTGATTATTCTCTCCATCCTCATAAAGCCGACTCTCAAACGATTAATCAGCAATTCGTTCAGGGCCCTTACTCTTCTGTTGCCCAAATGGTCAATTTCATCAGGCAAGGCACCCGGCGTATTATTCAAACGAATAATTTCCCGCAGAACCGCCACCACGTCTGCTGGCGTCAGCACCCGGTCCTGAACTTTAATCTCATCGCTTTCGGATTTTAACTCCGGCAGTCGCTGATGCATTCTCCAGCGGCCCACTTTTGACAAATCATAACGTTCAAAATTGAAAAACATATTCCAAATCAATTCCTTGGCCGTATCTGGCGTGCTCAAATCGCCGGGCCTTAATCTGCTGTACACCTCAACCAAGGCCTCTCCTTGATTGTGGCTTGTTTCTTTCTTCATCGTTTCTGAAATATAATCAACCTCTCCTTTGTTGACATCCTTAAACGTCTTGCGGATATCCTCGTCTTTATCAATGCCAAAAGCCCGCAAAATGGCGGTGGCGGCCGATTTTCTTTTGCGGTCTATTTTGACCGAAATAAATCCCGAGGGTTCTGTTTCAAATTCCAGCCAGGCGCCGCGGTTGGGAATGATTTTGGCGCCGAAATAATTTTTCCCGCCGGCCATCTGGCTGGTAAAAAAAGCGCCCGGCGACCGGATCAGCTGGGCAATAGCCACTCTCTCCACGCCGTTGACAATAAAAGTTCCCCTCTCTGTCATGATCGGAAAATCGGTCAGGAAAACCTCCTGCTCCTTTATTTCTTTAGTTTTTAGATTAACCAGCTTGGTTTTTACCTTTAAGGGAGCTTCAAAAGAATCGTTATTTATTTTTGCTTCAAGATCGTCCTTATATTTAGATTCGTCCAATTTATAATCCAAAAACCAAAGCTCCATCTCCTTGCCGGTATAATCCCTGATAGGAGAAACCTCTGAAAGCAATTCCTTGAAATCTTTGTCCCAGAAAAATTTCATATTCCCTATAGGAAGCGACAGCAAGTGAGGGAGATCTAGGCTTACTTTCGCCTTGCCGAAATTTTTGAGCTGAATTTTTTGCATGACAAATATAAAATGCCCCAAGCCGGTTGATTTGTTTTAGGGTTTAGAAAATATTATTTATTTTTGTATCAGATGGAGAGCCAATTTATAATATTAAAAACACTCTCGCTGATTAAGCCTGAAATCAATATTACTCTATGCGCTAAAAAAAGTCAAGAGAGCTTAATTTATTTGTTTAACTCCTTTATCAACTCTTTGACTTCCTGGTTATCCGGATTCAACTCTAAAACTTTCTCAAAATATTTTATTGCTTCCGCTTCTTGCCCCTTAACCTGATAAGCCAGGCCCAAAGAATAAAGGGCGTTGGAATGATTGGACACCAAAGTCACGATTCTCTGGAATATGGCAACGCTGTCGTCGGTCTGGCGATTGTTAAAATAAAGCTGGCCCAGCCTGAATAGAATGTCGGTATCAAACGAATAGTCCAAAGCCAGCCCTTCCATTATCGCCACTGCTTTCGGCAGATCTCCTTCTTTTTCATAAATTTCCGCTTCCAGGAACAAGGCGTCGGGATAATCCGGCTTCAGTTTTTTAACTTCAGCCAGCGCTTCTTTCATTTTCGCGATATCGTCCGCGCTCCCGGCCAGCCAAAATTTCGCCAGCTCGGTTCTCAAAACCGGATTGGTCGGCTCCAGTTCAATCGCTTTCTCAAAAGACTTTTCCGCCCAGTCTTTGGCGCCAGGCATAAATCCTATATCGCGGTAAACCATTGCCAAGGTTTCATAAGCCGCCACCTGGCTTGGCCCCAGCTCGGTCGCTATTTTGGCGGCCTCAATGGCTCTGGCAATTTTAACCTGCAGCTGCAGCTGCTCCTGGCTTGTCAGCTCCTTTTGCACGTCTTCTCTGACTTGACGCAAATAAATCCTGGACAGAACCGCCCAGTACTGCGGCTGAAGAGGATTTAGTTTGACTGCTTTCTCTAAAAGATCTGACTGACTTTGTCCGGACGCAGCTATTTGAGCCTGGAAAAAGCTTTTATCAGCCGAATAAAATCTTTGGCCCCAGTAAAAAACCACGCCCACGCCCAAAAAGACTATTATCAAAAGGGTGGTAAAAATTAAATTCAGCTCCGGAAAATCTTTAAAAGAAAAAGTTTTGGTGGAAATGGTTTTCTGCCAGTTTACGGCCCCCAGTCCCAGAACCAGCCAAAAGCTAAAAGCCAAAGCTGTATTTTGATAATAAAACATCTGGCTGGTTATCAAGGCCGCCAGAGCCATCAAAAAAGGCAGAGCCGAAAGCTTTTGACTGTTTATCAAAAAATAAGATATCAGAAGGAACATTCCCGCCAATCCAAGCCAGGATAAAAATCCTAAAAACCCCATTGTTCCCAGGATTTCCGCCAAATGAGATCCGGCTCGGTCAAATCTGATCTGCCACAGCTGGCTCTGATTAAACCCGACCGGCTTCTCTTTGGTAAAGTCATAGCTAAAAGTGCCTACGCCCGACCCAAGGAATCCAGATTTTGCATTTTCCGTTGCCACGCCCAAAGCCACCTGCCAAGATGTTTTTTGGCCCAAAGTCTGCTCTTGAGGCAAATTAAAAAACGCAATTTTTTGTATGCCGCTCGTCATCCCGAAAATCGCAATAATCGTCAAAATAATCGGCAGCAAAAGCTTGTTGACGTTTTCTTTAAAAAGTCTTTTCCACAGAGCAAAGGTCAAAAACAAAATAAAGCTTACAGCCAGTATGAGCCAAGCCGGCTCGTAATCCACGATAACCAATAGGCTCAAAATAGCGGCTAAAGGCAGCCAGTAGCCAAGCTGTTTTAAACTCCACTTGGAAATTAAAATCAGGCCGGTTAATAAAACCGCGACAACAGAAAGAAATACAGCCAGCCCCTCCATTGACCCTGACAAAGTATTAAAATATCTCTGGAACATTATCAAAGGCATCGGAACCTTGGCTCCAGCCGATATTTTGCTCCATACGTCAAACACCGAAAGATAGCTTATTATAATAGCGAAGAAAGAAGAATATAAAAATGCTTTGAGCAAGCCATTTACCCCGATTTTTTGAGAATCGGTTTCCTTTCTTGGCTTGGCTTCCGGACATCCGACGTTATTCGTAATCACGAAATACAAAACCCCCAAAGAAAGCAAGCCGATTAAGCTGTCGGAAAACCTTCCGTAAAACCCGAACAAGCTTGACAATTTATCAACTGAAAAAACCGCGCTCAAAACAGCGACCAGCAAAAATCCGCCGACGAAAATATCTAAAGGCGTTCTTTTGAACGTCATTTCTTTGCCGACCAAAACCAATTTCGCCAGCCAAGCCAAAACCGCCATCAAAACCAAAAAGACCAAAAGATATTGCTTATTGAACTCGTAGGCCTCGAAAGAAAACGGCAGCCAGAAAAGAGGAATTAAAAAAATCAGAGAGTACAGGCTGAACTTAATAACGCGGTTGAGAAAGTTGATCATAAATTTATTATATCTTTATTTTATTAATATTTTAAACCTTTTTCTAAATGTTCAAAACGTGTTTTGGATTTTAGTCATTCGGATTTTGATATTGTTTCGGATTTCGTGCTTCGTGCTTCGGATTTAAAGACCATCTTGTTAAGAATTACTTGAAATAGATGCTATAACCAGAATTATAATCTTGAAGCACTTGTTCAGGAGTCCTGGCATAGTTGTAAATCCGCACGTCGTCAATGCGGCCGTCAAACCAGTTGACTTCTCTTTCCTGCCCTATCACAACAGCGGTGTTATTTAACGCAATGCTGCCGCTGGCATATTTTGCGGCTGACTGCTGGCCGTCAATGTATAAAAGCGCGATTTGGCTGTCTTTGTCGTAAGTTCCTGCCACATGGTACCACCGGCCGAGCGCCGGAACAAAAGCAGCATTGGCGCTGCCGTTTGTTCCGTCAGTATAAACATCAAAATATAATCTTCCACCACGGAGTTCGAGGTGCCAATTGGCGGGATCGCCGCCGTAATAATATTTTCTTATTATCGGTCGAGACCCTACGGCATCAAAATTTACCCATGCTTCAGCCGTAATCGCGTTG
This sequence comes from bacterium, assembly GCA_043807085.1. Taxonomy (GTDB): domain Bacteria; phylum Patescibacteriota; class Minisyncoccia; order Minisyncoccales; family JAZDGI01; genus JAZDGI01. The sequence continues at coordinate 25,202 of JAZDGI010000008.1, forward strand.
GCGATATCCAAAGTCGCCGAGTCGGCAATCCGCACCCAATTATCCACCCCGTCGAAGTTGAGGGCCGAGCCGTATTTGCCCTGAACCCAGGTGGGCGAGCCGGCCGCGGTCAGCATTTGGCCGGTATTCCCATTGCCCGAACCATCATAAGTCGTTGTGCCCGTCCCCTCGTCAAACTTCCACTGCGCCACCGGCCCCCCGCGGTTGTAGTGGTATCTGACTTCCGCGGCCGTCAGCGCCCGATTGTAGATGCGGACTTCGTCCATAAGGCCGTTGAAATTATAAGTTGAACTTTCTTCTTCTCCTATTTTTAAAGCGTTGGCGGATGTTTGAATGGTGCCAGTTAATGCTAAAGTTTTAACTTCTGCACCGTTCTTGTAGATTCGCACATCTGCTCCATCATAAGTTACCGCAAGATAATACCATGCGCCAGTTGCTACTTCTCCAGCATTGCTATCGTAGGCGGTGAGGACGCCGTTACCAGACGTATAGAAAGCAGAACGAATTGTGCCATCAGATTTAATATCAAGACCCCAAACATTATGTTTGTATACTATACCATCACCCGAACTGGTCAATGTATCTGCCTTCACCCACGCTTCAATCGTAATCGCACCAGTAATATCCAAACTATCTGAATCGGCCACATTCACATAATCATTGCTCCCGTCGAAGCGCAGGGCGCCGGCGACCTTGCCATTTGTCCAGGCCGGGCTGGAGGCGGCGGTGGCGAAAACGCCGGTATTTCCGTTGCCGGAAATGTCAGCCGTAGTTGTACCCCGACCCTCATCCATATTCCAATAACCCACCAGCCCCTTGGTCAGACACGCGCCAGGGTTCAAGCTGCAATCAGCCGAAGGGCCGAACCTCGCCGCATATCCCGCATTATAATCTAGCCGAATCTCGTCCGCACTCCTGGCGTAGTTGTAAACCCGCACATCGTCAATGAGACCGTCAAAGAAGTTATTAGTCCCTTTATAACTCCCGATATTTACCGTTTCCGAAGGATTATGAATTCCAGTTGGACCAGTCCCAGTATTTGGATCTTGGATGCCATTTATGAACATCTTGAGGGTAGTTTTATCAAAAACTCCTACAACATGCGTCCACTGATTTAGATTAATCGTTGTTGCGCTGGTGATCCCTACCTTAGTAGTTGCATCATCAATTCCAAAGTACAATTTAGAGGCCGAAGTAATTTGTAATACATACGCTTCGTCATTCCACTGCTCAATTATAATGCCACCACTATCAGTACCAACTCCAGATGGTTTTATCCAAGCTCCTATTGCTATTTTTCCCTCAGAAAACGTATAGAAGTCGCTTATTCTTACATAATCATTCACGCCGTCAAAGTTGAGGGCCGAGCCGGATTTGCCGGAAACCCAGGCGGGCGAGCCGGCCGCGGTCATCATCTGGCCGGTATTAGCGTTACCTGAACCATCATATGTTGTCGTGCCGGTTCCCTCGTCAAACTTCCAATAGGCCACCGGCCCCCCGCGGTTGTAGTGATAACGGACTTCCTGCGCCGACAAAACCCGATTATATAATTTAACTTCGTCAATCAAGCCGGTGTAAAAATAGCCGGTTCTTTTTTGGCCGATGTAAATATCCTGAGTACTGGTGGCCGTGGCAATAGCGCCGCCGGTGTAAGAAGCCACTTGCACTCCATTGACATAAAGCCGGGTTCCGTTTTTCCCCCAAGTGCCGACAACATGCGCCCAAGTATTCAAAGAAAGCAAGGTACTGCCGGAGTTAATCGCTCCGGTGCACGTCCAAGGATTAAAATCAACTCGGCCAGTCGCCTGAAGAATAAACTGTAAATCGCAATTTCCGCCCTCGGCGGTGAGCCACATTGGCACGCCGTCAGTATGAGTGAACGACGCCGGATTTATCCATGTTTCAACGCTGCCTTCGCTAACCGGCCCGAAAATACTATAATCGGAGTCTTCCACAAAAACAAGATCATTGCTTCCGTCAAACTTCAAAGCGCCGCCAATCTTACCCTGAACCCAGGCCGGGTCGTCAGTGCCAACAGCCGTACTCCCGCCGCGGGGACTGTTGTTGTTATTACCGCTCAAATCGTAAGCTGTCTGACCCGTTCCTTCATCAAAAGACCAATAAGCCGCTAAGTTTTTTGCCAGACACGCTCCTGGGTTCAAGTTGCAATCGGCCGAGGTCGGACCTATGCGAGCTCCAAATCCCGCGTTGTAATCCAAAGCAATTTCATCCGCCGT
>JAZDGI010000009.1:0-8481 GCA_043807085.1 bacterium
GTGGCTCTGACAGAAAGAGTTTCAGAGGGAGTGGTCGTTGAAATACCTACTCTGGAAGTGGAAGAAGCTACATATAACACAGGGGTGCTGGAAGCTCCTACTCTCATACCTCCCCAGACCGTCAGCATTTCCGAAGGCGTCGTCGTCCCGATACCCACGTTGCCAGCCGAAGTGACAACGAAAGCTGCAGCCGCCGCATCATTAACCTGAAATTGCTGCGTTGGATTTGCAGTACTGATGCCGACATATCCTCCGTTTACAGCCAAAGTAGTGGTGGCAGCGACAGTCAGGGTGCCGGTGGCCATTAAATTACCCGAAGAATCAACATAAAACAAAGATTCGCTCCCGCTTTTTGCAAAATCAGCGAATCTGCCGACAAAAGTGGAAGTAGCCGCGATGCCAAAATAAGTTGAAGTGGCAAAAGTTAAAGAAGTATCAGGCGCTCTGATCAAAAAGGCGGGCGTGGTGGAAGCCGCCACTGCTAAAGTGGCGTAGCCGCCGTCAACTAAACTGAAAACCATGTTTGAGCCGTCATAAAAATCAACAATATGCCCGCCCCCGTTTTGCGTCACGGTCAAAGTGGAAGAAGCTGAAGAGGTGGCAATAGAAACCAAGCCGGAAAGAGTTTTATTGCCGGTAACAACCATATCGCCAGTCAGAGTGAAGTTGCCGGTCAAAGTTGTATTGCCGCTGTTGTCAACAGAAAACTTGCTTTCGCCGTTTATCTGGACATCCAAAGGAATGCCGCTGCCAATCGTGTTATTAAGAGTGATTTTCTGGGCGGTCAACGGCCCCATTATTTCACCGGGCCCGTTAACTCGCAGTTTGTCATTTATGTAGATCATCGGATTGGTCGTACTCAAAGAATCTATAACCACTTGAGAACCGGCAATCTGCATACCGGTTGCCGCCGACAATATAACGTTGCCCGATCCGACTGTCTGCAAAACAATGTCGCCGTTTTCCTGATAAATCTTGGGCGAAGACACAGGCTCCTTTACATATATCTGCTGAGTGATGACGCCGCCCGGCGCGTAAAGACGTTTGGCGACTTCACTCTGCAAATCAATAATATCGGCTCTGACCTTGGCAATTGCCGCGTCGTCAATTTTTATAATTTCTTTAACCGTTTCAATTTGCTTGATCGGCTCAATTTTTGTAATTTTTGAAACTTCAACTTCTCTGATCACTTCTCTGACAGTCTCTTTGACTACTGGCGGCGCCGGAGCTTCTGGTTCTTCTTTAACGGAAATGGGCGCTAGCCCTTCTTCTTTTTTTTCCGCCTGCCAAAGATAGCCGACAACCTTTGGCGCTTCTTTGATATTTTTAACAATCTGCTGCGAGCCGACTTTTAAATTATCAAGTCCTTCCATAGCTGTCTGGGAAACTTCTTTCAATTTTCTATCAACAAGATTATTGGCTGACGAATAGCCGCGGCCGATCCAGGAAAAATATCCTTTTAACGATTCGCCTCCTTGGGATCCAACTTCAGCCACGCTCCAGCCGACATTGTTGCCAAAACCCATAATTTCTTCCGCCTGCTGCCAGACAAGCGATTTCCAATTTTCCAGCGCCGCTGACAAACGGCCGGCTACGAGAGCTGAACCATTATCAAAAAAACCTGAAAAGATTTGGGCATCGCCAAAGGCTCCGGCAAAACTTTGACCGAAACTTTGACCGATGCCCTGGCTAATGCTTTCAGAAAAATCTGAAACTCCAGGGTCTAGAGCACTGACAAAAATATTGGCATCGTTAAAAACCCCGGCAAAACTTTGACCGATACCCCAACCGATATCATTTGAAAAATTATTAATCCCCCTATCTAAAACAGAAAAAGCTTTTTTAAAATCTCCTTTTCCGTAAACTCCTCCTGTAATTATTAGAGAAAAGGCAAGCGCGGCTAAAAACCCCGCTCTAATAGTCTGTCCGGCAGCAAAACGCGCCAAAAGATTTTTTATATCAAGACCTTCAACCGGCAGATTAGCCGGAGGCAAACCGCTGTGTTGAGAGGATTGAACGTGATCATGATTTTCCGCAGTCCGCAAATATTCCAACAGCCATTCTTTTTTAGTGACCCAATTCCTACCGAATTTTACAGCTTTTAATTTTTGCTGGCGCGCGCGCAAACTCAAATACTCCTGTGAATAACCGCAGTATTTTGTCGCGTCTTGCAAGGATATATATTCTGATTCAGAATTCCGCGATCCCATTCTTATATTTTATCTCAAAACAAAACAGCCTAGCAAGGGCTAAGCTGTGGATAACTATCGGATATAGAATACTATAAATCTGTCTTAATGTTTTGCAATATACCTAGGGTGATAAAAAACGCCAAAAGCGACGAACCGCCATAGCTAACAAACGGCAAGACAATTCCAATAATCGGCAGGATACCGATATTCATCCCGATATTGATAAAAATTTGGGAAATAAGCACAATTATAAAACCCGAAGCAAAAAGTCTTGGAAAATTACTGGTCGCCGAATAAGCGATTTTTGTAATCCGCCAAATAAGAATTCCAAAAATTGAAAACAAAACCAATGAGCCCATAAGTCCTGTTTCTTCGGCTATTGAAGAAAAAATAAAATCGGTCTGCGGCTCGGTTAAAAAGCCGTACTGCGTCTGTGATCCCTTGCCTATTCCTTGGCCAAAAATCCCGCCAGAACCAACCGCGATTTTTGCCTGCTGTTGGCTCCAGCCAATCTTTAAGTAATCCGATATCTGGGGTTGGACAAAATTAAGGAGTCTCTCCTTTTGATAATCCTTTAAAATCGTCAGCCAGCTAACGGTAAAAATTGCCAGCCCGATTATTGAAAGAACTAAAAAATGACGCAGTTTTATCCCTGAAACCAGTAAAACCCCGACCCATAAGCAAATCAGAATTAAGGCTGACCCCAAATCTGGCTGCAGAAAAATTAAAAAGACGGGCAAAAAAAGATAAAAGCCGGAATATAGAATATGCTGTATCCGATACATTTCAACGTGGCGCATTGAAAAATATTTTGCTAACAAAATTATGAGAATTACTTTCATAAATTCAACCGGTTCAACCGATACTAGCCCTAATTTATACCAAGCTTTAGTCCCTCTGATCTGCGGCGCAAAAATAAACAGCCCTGCCAGAGCTGTAAGACACACCAGATACAAAATTATTATTAAATATGGGTTCTCACGCAGGATTCGCCAGTCAAAAAACGAAATAAAAAGCATCAAAGCGGTTCCAATGCCCAAAAAAATAATTTGTTTTTGAAAATTAAGCAGGTTATTCTCGTTCAAGGAAGAATGGTAAATGAACAAAAGCCCGATGCCAACCAAAGCAAAAACAGAAAAAATTATAATCCAATCCAGCCTCTTCAGATGATTGATGATATCCATTTTAGAAATTCTTTTTCGCTGATTGTTTTTATGCCAAATTTTTTTGCTTTTTCGTATTTTGATCCAGGGTCTTTTCCAACTATAACATAATCCGTTTTTTGGGAAACATCCTCGGATATTCTGCCGCCTAAAGTCCTGATTTTTTCTTTAGCCGCTGACCGCGTCATCGTCTCCATGCTGCCGGTTAAAACAAAAGTCAGTCCACGCAACCCCGCACCAGAACCCTTGGTTCGGTACGGAGCAAATTTTTGAATTTCTATTCCAGCTCTCTCTAATTTCCTCAAAAAATCTAAATTTCTTTTTTCGCTGAACCAATCAAAAATTGACTTGGCAACCACCGGCCCCACCCCTGGAATTTGCTTTAATTCCTCCAAAGAAGCTGCTTCTAATTTCTTAATTGAATTAAAATGCTCGGCCAAAAGCCGAGATGTCTCCTCCCCCGCGTTTCTGATGCCCAAGGCATAAATAAATCTAGGCAGAGTAATTTTCTTTTTTGCCGACAGAGCCTGAATTAAATTTTGAGCCGACTTCTCCCCGAACCGCTCTAAAGGCAAAATATCGCCCTCTTTCAAAAAAAACAAATCAGCGGCATCTTGAACCAATCCTTCATCAATAAGCCTATCTATAATTTTAGGGCCCAAGCCGACAATATCAAAAGCGCCCCGAGAAACAAAATGATAGAAGCCTTCCTTTCGCTTAGCAAAACAATTGGGACTAAGACAACGCCACAGCGCCTCTCCGTCTTTTTTGCTTAATCCGGTTAAACAGCTCGGGCATTTGCCTGGAAATACAAATTCTTTTTCTTTGCCCGTCCTCATCTCTGGCAAGACTTTGACGACGTCGGGAATCACGTCGCCGGCCCGGCCGACAATTACCGTGTCGCCGATTTTCACCCCCAGTCTTTTTATTTCATCTTCATTGTGCAGGGTCGCCCGCGAGATAGTCACGCCGCCAACTGCCGCCGGCTCTAAAATCGCGATAGGGGTAATGGCTCCAGTCCGACCAACCTGAACAATAATGTCTTTAACAATGGTTGTCGTTTGTTTGAGTGGAAATTTAAAAGCAATGGCTGCCCGCGGCGCTTTGCCGACAACGCCCAGTTTTTCAAAAATTTTATTATTATTGACAATAACGACGACCCCATCTATTTCGTAAGGCAATCCTTCCCTATCTGCCTGCCATTTTTTATGAAAAGCAAAAACCTCATCTAAATTTCTGCAATATCTGTTATGAGGGTTTGTTTTAAAGCCCAAATCTTTTAAAACTTGATGCTTGGCTTGATGAGTCTGCTGCCCAAGGTCGGTAATCAACTCATAAGCAAAAGAGTCCAGCTTGCGGGAAGCGCTAATTTTAGGGTCAAGCTGGCGTATTGAGCCGGCCGCCAAATTCCTGGGGTTGGCGAAAATGCCCTTGACTTTCTCAAATTCTTTTTTCCCGCAGAACGCTTCGCCGCGAACCACCAAAGATTTTGGAGTTTCTAGTTTCAGCGGTATGGCCTCAATGGTTTTTAAATTTTGAGTAACGTCTTCGCCAATCAGGCCATCGCCGCGCGTGGAGCCGGTTTTTAAAATTCCGTTTTCGTAGATTAACTCTATGGCCAAGCCGTCAATCTTTAGCTCGCAAAAAAAATCTATCTTGGCTTTTTCTTCCGGCGTCAAAAGCCGGGAAATACGCTCTAGCCAATCTTCCATATCCTCTTTGGAAAAAGCGTCGTTAAAAGAAAGCATCAGTCTGAGATGCCGCGCCTTTTTAAACAATGGCAAGGGCTTTCCGCCGACCCTTTGAGTCGGAGAGTCGGGAGTGATAAATTCTGGAAATTGCTGTTCCAAATCAAAAAGTTCTTTTTTCAAAGAATCCAAAGCCGCTTCGGAAATTTCCTGTTTGTCCAAAACATGATAAAGATACCGATGATGATTTATCAGGGCTTTCAATCTCTCGATGCGTTGTTTTCCTTCTGTTTTATCCATACTTATGAACCATTAATTAAAAATTGATTTCCAGGGCTCTTTTGGTGTTGCTGAACTGGCCGACTGACTGAATACGGCCCGGAGCTAAAATATTTAAATAATAGCTCGCTCCATTTTCCAAAAGGCAAGGCGAAGCTTCAGAGCAAGAGCTAGACTGATTAATCAAAATTTCTTCAATACCGGCATCGGCGGCGTAAAAAGCCGCCACCGACTCTCCTATATTTTTTATTGATTTCAGCTGACCCATTAAAATCGCGTTCACGCCCAAAACAACCGCCAGCAAAAGGCTCATAATCATTAGCGCTAAAAAAAGAGAAGATCCTTTCATATTTTTATATCTAAGTTTCTTTGAGAAACCGTTGTCTGAATTATCATTTTTACCTGGTTTTGACCTTCAACTTCCAGAGAGAACGTTATTCTTGGCTGCAAATCGTCGGCTTGGGACTGACCGGACAAAACAACATTAAAAGACGATATCTTTAAATTGTCAGAAGTCAGATATTCGTTATTCTCATTTTTAAGCCTAGTCCCGTCCAGGCAAAACTGCTGATCCTGATTTTTATAATTCAAAAAGTTTAAACATTGTCCCGAGAACGCGTAGTTTTCGCCGGACAAATCCTTCTGCGCCATCCTGACGCTTCTTGACATATATTCCATTAAAAAAGACACCTGGTCTAAGACTTCCTGCTGGGCCAGAGCTTTTTTTTGGCTGCTAATCGCGGTAACTGAAACGCCCGAAGTGATTACCGTCGCAAAAGCAAAAAGCGTTACAGCCACCATTAGCTCAATTAAAGTAAATCCGTTTTTCATTGAAGCCATTTGCATAAACGGCTTTCAGCCGCAAAATTATAATTATTGCCCCTTTCCTGCCAGGAAACCGCGACCTCCACGGCCAGGCAATCTGTTCCGAATTGGCTGATGGTAATTTTTCTTTTGAAACTTGTATCTTGGCCGGAATCGTAATTGTAAAAGCCGTTGTCAAATTTTAAGTAGCGGTCAAGAGGCTGTAAGTTGAGGCTATTGTAATCTGCTTCGCAGCCAGCGCTGCATTCCAGCAAGCCGTCGGTCCAGACGGCCGGCTGGCCTAAACGTTCTTTCAAAAAATTGCTGTCTCTGATATTCCTGACAACCTCCATTCCTTCTTGAGCCAAATAGCTGGCGACCAATCTGGAAGAGTCGGTTTTGCCGGCTCGCAAAGCTTGGTTGATAAAAGTTATAGCTCCCACCACGCCAGCTGTCAGAACAAAAATTGCGGTTAACGTCTCAATTATCGTAAATCCATTTTTATTGCGCATAAATAAGTCCAGCCTTATTAACAAAAATTGTTTTTTGCTTTTCGCCGTTGCTTATAACGATTGAAATCGTTGAAGAGTCGGGATTAAAATTTGTTACAGGATCTGGCGGGGAAAAAGTAATATTAAGCGGCGAAAAATCCGGGAAAAGACCGGAAACCGTTATATCCTCTTCCAACACCAAGAGCTCTATCTCTTCGGATATATTATAAATGTGGTCGTTATTAGAATCAATAAAAAGAATATAGTTTGAAGAATTTTTGTCAATTTTTATCCCGAAAGAACCCTTTGAAGACATGGCCATATTTTGAGCTCTCCTGATATCTTGAGACAACTTGCTAGCCGACCTTAAAAGAGCCAGATTTTTTCTGCCCGATTTAAAATTTGGGAAAATTAAAACGCTGAAAAGCAAAATAATCCCTACAACCACCGCCAGCTCCACGAGCGTAAATCCCTTCAGCGCGTTTTTGGCTCGGCCTTTTTTTAAAAAGGCGGGATTTCTTTCCATTTAGGAAGCGAAATGTTTATGTTGATTGTTTTTATCGCGCCGTTTGATTCGGTTATGCCGCAATCATAGCCAAAAGAATCTCTTACTCCCAAAACCACTTGCTTTGATCCCTGCGAAACAAACTTAGCTGAAGGATTTTTGGCGGTGGAACTTGAAGGAACGCCGTCAGGCGTGAAAGTCCACGACCAATTTGTAATAAAAGCGCTGCCAAAAGCCTTGGAAGCGTCAACAAAGCTGATCAGCTCGTTGACTCCGGGCTTTAAAGGGTTATATGTAAAATCCGGATAAGGATAGGCATGGCTAGGCATAGAAAAGCTGAAATAATCTGACCATAATGACCACAGACCCAATGAGTTTTGCACTCTTACCCGCCAAGAATAATTGCCCCCCCAAGTCAAAGGATTGGGGTTTAAGGCAAAGGAAGTTGAATCGCTTGTGATTGTTTGATCAACCAAAGACGATATCTGAATTTGGTAGGCCTGCTGGGGATTGTCTTTCGGATCCGAATAAATCCAATGAAAAGTAGGAATAGACACTCCCTGAAAAGAACAATTATCCCAGCTTACCCCGTTCGGCCCAAAGCTTATCTCGGGCAGAGGCTTCAAAGGCGGCTGTTTAAAAAGTGTCGCGGGAGCGATAACGCCGTAAGTGTCGCCGCTAAAGCTAATCCAGCCGATTACCATATCAGACCAAGCGTAGCCTGAAAAAGCGCCGGTTTCAGGATCAATATTAACGCCGTAATTGACGCCGTTTAATTTTATCCAGCCGTCCCATCCGCCGCCATTGGCCAGCGCTCTAGCCCAGCCGGAAACTTCGCCGGTGTCTAAATCAACTTCGGCTTGACATATTCCGCTTGGACAGCCGGAAAGATCGGCCTGATTAAAGCTAATCCAGCCGATATTCTCTGACCAGGCATAGCCGGAAAAATTACCAGCGTCAGGATCAATATTAACGCCGTAATCCACGCCGTTAAATTTAATCCAACCGATGTTTGACGACCAAGCGTAGCCCTGGACATTATCAGTAACGGCCGATTGAACCGTCACCGCAAACCCGGCCAAAAAGAGCATGGCAATAATTTGTGGAAGGATTTTTTTGAACATATTAATAACTAAACCCGTAAATTCCTTGGTATGTTTTATTTTCGCCTTGTTTTTGGAATTCGGCAGAAATTAGATAATGAAATTCCATTCCTCCAACGAAAAAATTAGATTCAAATGTTTTAACGGCTGACGCAAAAGACGGCAACTGGCCGAGAATAACTGGAGGATTCCCAAATTCCGGAATTTTTATTTTTGGATCAGAGATTTTAGGCCGGGGCGGTAAAGAAAAATCCCA
>JAZDGI010000010.1:0-5423 GCA_043807085.1 bacterium
TTTACGCGAAGGCGGCGAAGGATCCGGTTAAGTTTTGGGAAGAATTGGCTAAGGGTTTAGTTTGGCAAAAAAAATGGGATAAGACCTTTGATCGCAAGCCGCCGTATTTTCAGTGGTTTTTGGGCGGGAAAATAAACATCACTGAAAATATTTTCAAGAAAATTGACGATACTCCTGCTTTAATCTGGGAACCGGAACCGATTGATGAAAAATCGCGAATCATAACTTACCGAGAACTGCTCTCTGAAACCTGTAAACTGGCTAACGGTTTAAAGAAATTGGGAGTGAAAAAGGGGGATAGAGTCGGGATTTATTTGCCAATGATTCCTGAAGTAGTTATCTCAATGCTGGCTTGCGCCAGAATCGGGGCAGTTCATACGGTAGTTTTTTCCGCTTTTTCGCCTTCTGCTTTGCGAGTCCGGCTTCAAGACACTGAAGCAGAAGTCTTAATTACAGCTGACGGATATTTCCGGCGCGGGCAGTTTATTGATTTGCTAAAAAATGCCAAAGAGGGCATTCAAGACACTAAAGTAAAAAAAATCATAGTGGCAGACAGAGAAAAGGGCCAAACTCCCTGGAAAAATGAGAATGATTTTTGCGAGGCAGAAGAAATGGATTCAGAAGATCCTTTATTTATTCTTTATACTTCCGGCTCCACAGGAAAGCCAAAAGGCGTTTTGCATACTTGCGGCGGTTATATTGTCCAAACCGAATGGACCGGGAAGTGGATATTTAATTTAGGCCCGGGAAATATTTTTTGGTGCACTTCGGATCCCGGCTGGGTTACCGGCCACACTTACACAATTTATTCGCCTCTGCTTAACGGCGCGACTACCTTGATGTTTGAAGGCGCTCCGGATTGGCCGACACCAGACAGGTGGGCCCAAATTATTGAAAAATACAAAGTAAACACTTTCTATACTGCGCCTACGGCAATCAGAATGTTTGAAAAATACGGCGCGGAGATTATCAAAAATTATAAATTTGATAGTTTGCGGCTCTTAGGATCGGTTGGGGAGCCGATTGACGAGGATGCTTGGCAATGGTATTTCAAGGAAGTTGGCAAAGGAAGATGCGAGATCGTTGACACTTGGTGGCAGACGGAAACCGGAGGAATTTTAATTTCTTCTTTGCCGGGCATCGGTCCCTTCAAGCCGAGTTTTGCGGGATTGCCTTTTCCGGGAGTAAAAGTTGATATCCGGGACAATAATTTGGTTATTTTGTCGCCTTTTGCTCCGGGTATGTTGCGAGGAATTTACAAAAATCCGGAAAAGTATTTGGAAACATATTGGTCTCAATACGGAAAAGAAGTTTATTTTTCATCTGATGGCGCTATGCGCGATGAAAACGGATTGATCAGAATTATAGGTCGGGTGGATGACGTAATAAAAGTGGCGGGTCACAGGATAACAACGGGTGAGCTTGAAAACGCCGTGAATCTGCATTCAGATATCACCGAGTGTGCGGTGGTTGGCGTGCCAGACGAGATAAAAGGAGAGGTCCCAATTGCCTTTGTTGTCTACAACGGGAAAATTTCTCAAGAGGAAGTTAAGAAAGGGGTAATAGATCAAATTAAAAAAGAAATCGGTCCGATTGCTTTGCCGAAACAAATTTATCTGGTTGAAGATTTGCCAAAAACCCGTTCCGGCAAAATTATGCGGCGAATTTTGAGGAAACTCTTTACGGGCGAAGAGTTGGGCGATTTATCCACTTTGGCCAACCCAGAAAGCGTAGAAAAAATAAAAGGAATAATCAAAAATGAAACAAAAAAATAAAAAATTTATATTGTGGTTTAAGGAGATTTCCATAAAAGACGTGGCTTTGGTTGGCGGGAAGAACGCTTCTTTGGGCGAAATGTTTTCAAAATTAACCGATAAGGGGATTAGGGTTCCCGATGGCTTTGCCTTAACATCCAGAGCTTACTGGTATTTTTTGAAAGAGAATAAGCTCGATTCTGTCCTAAAAGAGATTTTTTCAAAATTTAATCCGGCCAGCATTAAAAGTCTGCAGGAAACCGGAAAGCTGGCTAGAGCCATAATCTCAAAATCTGAATTGCCTAAAGATTTGGAAGAAGAAATTGTTAAAACTTATCAAAGGCTGGGACAAGAATGTGGGGAGAATACCGCAGTAGCGGTAAGAACTTCCGGGGTTGCCGAAGACCGGCCCAACGCTTCTTTTGCCGGGCAATTTGAAACTTATTTGAATGTTTCCGGCAAAGAAAATTTGCTGGTAGCGATTAAAAAATGCGTTGTTTCAACTTTCGCCGATCGAGCCATAGCCTACCGCGAAGAAAAAAAAGTGCCTCAACTGAAATTTGCCCTTTCGGTTGGCGTGCAAAAAATGGTCAGGTCGGATTCAGGTTCCGCCGGAATTATGTTTACTTTGGATACGGAAACAGGTTTTTCTAACGTTGTCTTGATTAACTCTGTTTTCGGAATTGGAGAAAAAATAGTCAAAGGCAGAATAACTCCGGATGAATTTTACGTTTTTAAGCCAACCCTTAAACAAGGATACCCAGCGATTATTAAGAAAAATTTAGGGGGAGGAAGGCGGGAATTTTCTCTTAAAGATAAAGACATTTTGACTTTGGCAAAATGGGCTTGCTTGGTTGAGGAGCATTATAAAACGCACCAAGATATTGAGTGGGCAAAAGACGGCAAAACCCAAGAGCTTTTCATTGTTCAGGCGCGGCCGGAAACTATTTACAACGCCCAAAAAGAAAATGTTTACCAAGAGTACAAAATCAAAACCGCAAAAAATCCCATTTTAACCGGAGCGGCTGTGGGAAATAAAATCGGCCAGGGCAAGGTTCGCATTATCCAGGATGTTTCCAAAATCTCTGAATTTGAAAGGGGAGAGGTTTTAGTGACAAGAATGACTGATCCTGATTGGGTTAGCATTTTTCCTTTGGCTTCCGCCATTATTACCGAAGAGGGCGGTAAAACTTGCCATGCGGCAATCGTTTCAAGGGAATTGGGAGTGCCGGCGATTGTTGGCGTTAAAAATGCCGTAAAAATTTTAAAAACTGGCCAAATCATAACGGCAGATTGCAGTCAAGGGTTGCGGGGCAGAATCTTTGAGGGAAAAATTTTGTTCGCGATTAAAAAATATAATTTGGACAAAATTCCGAAATTGAAGACAAAGATAATGGTTAATATCGGCGCGCCCGATATGGCGTTTAAGACTTCTTTTCTGCCGGCGCAGGGAGTCGGTTTAGCTAGGGAAGAGTTTATTATCGCTGAAAAAATCAAAGTCCATCCTTTAGCGCTTTATAATTTTAAAAATCTAAAAAACAAAAAACTTAAAAAACAGATTGAAGAAATTACTATTGAGCATAAAGATAAAAAAGAGTTTTTCGTTAAAGAATTAGCCGAAGGGATAGCTCAAATAGCGGCGGCTTTCTATCCGAGAGAAGCAATTGTCCGTTTTTCCGATTTTAAAACCAATGAGTATCGGAATTTAATCGGCGGAGAATTGTTTGAAGGCAATGAAGAAAATCCGATGTTGGGATTCAGGGGCGCTTCTCGGTATTTGGACAAAGAGTTTCAGCCGGCCTTTCAAATGGAATGCCAAGCCGTAAAGCTGTGCCGAGAAGTCTTTGGATTAAAAAATATTTCTGTTATGGTGCCGTTTTGCCGGACGCCAGAAGAAGGAAGGGCGGTTAGAGAATTGGTTGCAAAATTCGGTCTTAGCGGCTTAAAAGTTTATGTGATGGCTGAAATTCCCTCTAATGTTATTTTGGCCGATAAATTTTTAGATATTTTTGACGGGATGAGCATCGGCTCAAATGATTTGACACAACTGGTTTTAGGAATGGACCGAGACAATGCTAAAATAGCTTATATTGGCAACGAGCAGAATGAAGCAGTTAAAGAAATGATTAAGAGGGTGATTGACGCTTGCCGAAAAAGAAAAAAATATTGCGGCATTTGCGGTCAGGCGCCGTCAGATTTCCCGGATTTCGCCGAATTTTTGGTAGAGCAGGGGATAGAGTCAATTTCCCTCAACCCCGACACCGTCATCAAAACAATTTTAAATCTTGCTAAAATTAGAAATTAAAAATTATCAAACTATGTACGATGTAATTACTTTTGGGGCGGGGAGTCAGGATATATATATCAAGTCAAAAAAATTCGCTGTTTTAGGCGGGAATATCTGCGTTCCCATAGGATCAAAAACTGAAGCGGAAGATATTTTGTTTTTCTCCGGCGGCGGCGGAACGAATGCGGCTGCCACTTTTGCCAATCAGGGCTTTAAAGTTGCTTACTGCGGCAAGGTGGGCCAGGATTATTTCGGAGGTTTGGCAATAAAAGATCTTAAGGCCAGAAAAATTGACGTTGGTTTTGTTTTGAGGGCAAAAGAAAAAGCGACAAATGTTTCGTTTTTTTTAACTTATCCCGAAAAAGACCGCACGATTTTAGTTTACCGAGGCGCTTCAGATCTTTTGTATGAAAAAGATATTCCATGGACAAAAATTAAACAGGCAAAATGGTTTTATTTGGCTCCTTTTTCCGGAAAATTAGCGGATTTGACCGAAGGCCTGGTAGATTTTGCCAAAAAAAATAAAATCAAAGTAGCTTTCAATCCGGGGTATGACCAATTAAATTTCAGCAAGCCGCTTTTGACAAGGATTTTAAAAAAAGTTGATGTTTTGATTTTGAACCAAAAAGAGGCGGCAAAATTAACCGATAAATTAGATGGGATGGCATGGGGGATTGTTGTTACGACTAGGGGGGGGCAAGGGGCCGTAGTTTCTGACGGGAAATATCTTTATCAAGCGAAATCGCTGGGATTGAAATTGGTTGACGCCACTGGCGCTGGCGATTCTTTTGGCTCGGGTTTTGTTTCGGGGCTTATTCAAAAAGACGACATTATTTATGCTATCCAGCTGGCCATGGCCAATTCCGGCTACAATATTACCAAATGGGGCGCCAAAGAAGGCTTATTAAAAAAAGGCCAAAACTGGCCGAAAGTAAAAGTATTAAAAGAAAATAGGCGATGAGGCTATTGCCTCATCTTTATCGGCGTTTTTAATAAATTAAAAACTTGATTTATGAATCTTAAAGACTATTTTAAGAAGGCGCAGAAGGAGGGATGGGCGATTGGCCAGTTTAACGTGTCTAATTTGGAGACCTTGCGGGCGGTAGTTCTGGCGGCGCAAAATCTGAAATCGCCGGTCATTGTCGGCACATCTGAAGGAGAGAGCAAATTTTTAGGATTAAAACAAGCGGCGGTTTTAGTCAGGGTTTTTCGTGAAGAAACAGGTCTGCCGATTTTTTTGGATCTTGACCACGGTAAGTCTTTAGAGTATATTAGAGGGGCGATTGAAGCAGGTTACGACGCGGTTCATTTTGACGGCTCTCAATTGCCTTTGGAAGAAAATATTAGAATCACTAAAGAAGTTGTAAAACTGGCAAGAAAGA
>JAZDGI010000011.1:0-2268 GCA_043807085.1 bacterium
AAATTCGATAGAGATAAAATAACCTCGGTTAAATAGCGCTTCGCACTAATTTTGCCTTTGACAAAATTATTTAACGGGGTAAATAAAATATGGGTAAAAATAATAAAAAGAATAAAAACAGCGCTAAAAAGAAAAAGATTCAGCGGCCGAAAACAAAACCTAAGGCTAAAGCTAAAGCAAAAAAAATAAATTATAAGAAGAATTATAAAAAGCCGAAATTCAAAAAATCCAGCCGAGAGAAAGCAAAAGCTAGAAGGGCGAGAGAAAGAGAAAAAGAAGAGCATGTTATAGTAAAACCGACCGAGGAGCAGATTGAAAATTTAATTGTTAAAGGCCGTTCCCGCGGTTTTCTTACCGAAACCGAGCTACTCCATGTTTTTTCCGAAATCGAAGAATATATTTATGATTATGAATTGACCCTAGAGGCTTTGCAAAAAAACGGCATCCAGATAATTGAAGATACGGGCGGATTTTTAGGCGCGGGCGATGATGTAAAAAATAAATCCGGGCAAATCATTGGTTTTACCGAAAAGAAAAAATTTGATATTTCCGAATTAAGCGCCGATTCCATTCAGATGTATTTGCGCGAGATCGGTAAAGTGCCGCTCTTATCCGGCGAAGAAGAAATCGAATTGGCTAAACGCAAAGAAAAAGGCGATAAAGAAGCCGAGAAAAAAATTATTGAAGCTAATTTGCGCCTGGTGGTTTCTATCGCTAAAAAATTTACCGGCTCTAAAGGCTTAAGTTTATTGGATTTGATCCAAGAGGGCAATATCGGCTTGTTTCGCGCCGTGGAAAAATTTGAATATCGCAAAGGCTATAAATTTTCAACTTACGCAACCTGGTGGATACGGCAAGCAATCACGCGGGCGCTGGCCGATCAATCTCGGACTATTAGAATTCCGGTACATATGGTGGAAACAATTAATAAATTCCAGCAGGTTCAGCGCCAGTTAGTTCAAGATTTAGGCCGTGAGCCATTGCCTGAAGAAATCGCGGCCGAGATGGGTGAAGATATTGATAAAGTCAGGCATGTTATAAAAATATCCCAAGATACAATATCACTCGAAACTTCCATCGGCGAGGACGACGAGGATTCAACTTTGGAAGATTTTATTGAAGACGTAAAGAATGTCACGCCGGATCGTTCGGCCGCTTTGCAATTATTAAAAGATTATGTAAAAGAGGTTATCGCCGAATTAACGCCGCGAGAGCAGAAAATTTTAGAAATGCGTTTTGGCTTAGTTGACGGCGTGGCCCATACTCTAGAAGAAGTCGGCCGTGAGTTTGACGTTACTAGAGAGCGCATTCGCCAGATTGAAGCTAAAGCTTTAGAAAGAATTCAGAAGCACGCGGGGATTAAAAAATTAAGGGATTATTAAAAATAAATTGTCATTCCGGCCACCGAGCCGGAATCTAAAAAAAGACCGTCCTGTTTTAGGGGACGGTTTTTGTTTGGGCGGTTTTATCCGCATAATTTTAAAATTTCCTCACGACTGACAATTTTTCCGGTAATTACCAGTTGGGAAACCGCCAGCATGGCATTGAGCCTGAACAAGCCATGGCTTTTGACGTAATACGGTTCCGGTAGAAGTCTTTTGGCGATGGCCATAATTTCATCAGCCAGCTCATATTTGTCGACTTCGGCCAGAATTCGGATCGGATCAATTTCCGATTCTGATATGCTGGTTAACTGGCTTTGTCTGCCGGAGGTTTCCATGGCAGAAGACAGGATGTTTTTCGCGTTTAAGAGAAGTGATTTAGTCTTTTCCCACCGTAGATTGGCCGCGGATTTTTTCGCCTCTTTTATCAGCAGTAATACCCGGTCTATTATTTCCCGGTAAGGATTGGGCCATTTGTTGTTAAGATAAATAGCCATCCGTTCAAGCCTTTCGGGCAGGCCATGGCATTTTTCCCGGCCATGACCTTTTTCCAGGCCCTTGCCTTTGGCCGCTAAAAATTTTTCCAAACCTTTAGTTGCTTGATCAATAGACCAGTTCATTTGCTCTTGCGCGCGGATTAGCAGTAATCGGCGCATTTCAATGTGGGGCAAAATAACCAATAAACGTTTAAACAGACTTGAAAACTCTGATGAAATTTTTTGGTCATTTTGCGAGCCGCTTTTTTCATTGAGGTATTTTTCGATAATGTGATCTTGTTGTCTTATGGCGCTTTTTATATCCGGAAGTGTTTGCCAGATGAGCTCGCGCCGTCCGCCTTCTTTGGTATGCCAGCGTGAAATTTTCAGACAGCCGTCAGCTTCAATTT
>JAZDGI010000012.1:0-53731 GCA_043807085.1 bacterium
GCCGGACTTTATGAAAAGTGGGGGCCATATGTAGAAATTAACAAGGGAATCAAAGAAGAATTCAAACAGCAGCTGGTTAAAGAGCTAGGCGATGAAATTGTTTTCGCGGCAGAAATATACAACGAGAATCTGGCGCAAAAAGAAAAGAAGGGGTCCGTCTTTAGCGTAATAAAATCAGCGTTAACCAGCGCAATGGATTTGATTAAAAAGCAGATTGGAGAAATAAATAATAAGATTAAGGAAATGGCTAACTTGGGCGGAGCTCAAGTGAGCCAGATAACAATTGAATACGAGCCGCCAGCTCCAGAGACAGAAGAAAAGAAAGAAGAAGGGAGGGCGGAAAAGAAAGAGTCGCCAGAATCCGTCCTTTCTGAATTTTCTGTTGCCGAATATTCGGTTCTTGATATCAATCCGGCGGAAGAATCTGCCTCTGAACCGGCAGATGATTTGATAGAAGAAGAAGCAGTGGAAAAAAATGAGCATCAAGAGCCGCCGGAATTAGTTGATATGGAAATAAGCGAGCCGCCAATAACGGAAACAGACAGGGAATTTTGCGAGAAAAAAATCGGCAGCCAGCCCTTAAAAAATAGCATAGTCTTTGACGAAATTGCCTGGATGGGGACAAAAGCTTCGGCGGCTGACGAATGGATCAAATTAAAAAATATTTCGGAAAAAGGCGTTAATCTAACCAATTGGCAGATTTTAGACAAAGACCAGCAAATTAAAATAATTTTTACCGATGGAAAGCCAGTTTTGAGCAAGGGATTTTATATCTTAGAAAGAACGGATGATAATTCTCTACCCGATGCCTCGGCTGATTTAATCTATACTGGCAGCCTTAACGATACTGACGAGGCCTTGTATCTTTTTGACGCAGAATGCCATCTGATGGATGAAATTCTGGCCAGTCCAAATTGGCCGGGCGGCGATAAAGAAAACCGAATCGCGATGAAAAGGAGCGGCAATTTAAGCTGGCAGGCTTTGCCGGGCGAAACAACCGTAATTTTTAATTACAGCGCTCCTCCCCCTCCGCCGTCTTCAGATATTTCTGCCGCGATTTTAAAAATTTTAATATCCGAAGTTAAAATTTCTCCGATCGGCGAAAGATTTGTTGAACTTTATAATCCTAACGCTAACGAAATTGATTTGACCGGCTGGTATATTCAGAGAAAAACAAAGACAAGCGATTCTTGGTCGTCTTTTATCACTTCAACGGATTTTGAGGCAAAAATTATTCAGCCCGGAAGTTATTTTCTCGTTGCCAGCTCTTCCGAAGCTGATATTTTCAAGGGATTGACTTTGACCGAGAGCAACTTCTTGATTTTAAAAAACGCAGAAAGAGAAATCATAGATGAAATAAATTGGGAAACCGTAGAAACTGGAAAGAGCTTTGGCAGAAAATGGTTTAACGATAGCCAGGGTTATGGCGACTTTGAAATTCAAGAGCCGACTCCTAGGGCGAGAAATGAAAGTCAAGCGGCGGACGCGGCGATTGACGGCAATCCAACATTAGCCGTTGTCATTAATGAAATCGCCTGGATGGGGACAAAAGCTTCGGCGGCTGACGAATGGATTGAGCTTTATAACAATTCAAGCTCTACGATTGATCTTGACGACTGGACATTGAAAGCTGGAGACGGAACGCCCTCGCTTACTCTCTCTTCTTCAACCGGCGCCGCCGCCATAACAGGTGGCGGTTTTTTACTTTTGGAAAGAACTGGCAGCAATACCACCGATATTACTGAAGACTATATTTTTACAGGCGGATTGAGCAATAGCGGGGAGAATCTAGAATTAAGAGATTCTTCGGGCGTCTTGATTGATTTGGTTGATTTTTCTTTAGGCTGGCCGGCTGGCGCCACGACATCGGCTTACATTTCTATGGAAAGAATAAACCCCTTAATTTCCGGAACCAGCTCTGGAAATTGGGCGAATAATAATTTGCTGACCCGCAACGGCAAAGACGCAGAAGGAAACAATATTAACGGCACCCCGAGGGCAAAAAATTCAGTTTCTTATTCCCGTACAAACATTTTTTCTCTGTCGGCGTTTGATGAGTTTCCAGAGATTAATTTAACCAAGCTCGGCAGTCCTTATATAATTCAGGCCGATTTGACCGTACCGCTAGGCAAAAATTTAACGATTGAGCCTGGCGTGATTCTGAAGTTTAATAATCAAAAAAGAATGGAAATTGACGGAAGTCTGGAAGCCGCGGCCGAAACCGCCGACTCAATTATTTTCACCTCCTGGAAAGATGATCAATTCGGCGGCGATACAAACGAAGACGGAACCTCTAATTCGCCTTTCTATGGAGATTGGAGAGGGCTTTATTTTAAAGATAGTTTCGGCTCTAAATTAAATAATATATTGATAAAATATGGGCAAGAGAATATCGGAGTTGAAGGCGGAGAGATCTCCATAGAGGATTCAACGATAAGTTACAGCGAATATAAAGGGATTTGGCTTAAGAATGCTTCAACCACAATTGAAAACGTTGAGCTGCTTGATACTAACGGTCACCCCGATTCAATAGCTCTTCTGATTGAAGGCGGAGTGTCTTTGGTGAAAGACTCTTCTTTGAACGAGAGTTCATTTGGCATAAAAATCACTGATTTTGCCACTGCCACTATAAAAAATAATTCTTTCGCCAAAAGCTCGTGGCCGATTTATCTCCAAGGGTCGGTGTCGCCTGAAATTTTTGAAAACCAAGCTTCGGAAAACGCCATAAACGGGATTGTGGTTGACGGGGGCGACATAGATTCCGACGTTGTTTGGTATGGAGGAAACCTTCCTTATGTAATGGACGAGGCCAAATCAATTGCCGAAAGCGGCTCTTTGACTTTGGAAGCTGGAACAGTGGTGAAATTTAAAAACGAAGGGTATTTGAATGTTTACGGCCGACTTATAGCCGAGGGAGAAGGGACAACGACAAATCCGGTCGTCTTCACTTCAATTCATGACGATACGTTTGGCGGAGACACTGATAATGCCGTTCATGTTTGGCCTCCTCTTAAGGCGATTTGGCGGGGGATTAAATTTTATAATACAGCGGCGTTATCCAGTTTAGACGGAGCGAGAATCAGATACGGCGGCGGGGGAAGCTGGGGCGCGATAACCCAAGAAGCGGATGTGGCGATTGAAATTAAGAATTCTATGATTGAAGAAAGCAGCTGGGCGATTTACAGCAACGAAGCTGACTGCGCAAAGGCTTTTGAAAAAATCAAGCTGGAAAAGACAACTTTCAGAGCCAATAATATAAATATTTATTTGCCAGCGCCAGTTGACCTCCAGTGCGAGCTTTTTTGATATTTTTGGAAGTTCTTGATAATATGGAAAAGATGAAATTCAAGTTTATCACCTTGAACCTTTGGTTTGGAGGCGTTCTTTTTGACGCCATTTTGGACTTTCTAAAAAAGGAAAATCCGGATATTTTGGCTTGCCAAGAGATTTACGACAGCAAGGATTTGTTTCTGGATAAGCGATATCGCTCTTTTGGCGTTTTGAAAAACGAACTCAAATACGGTTGGGCGAGCTTTGCGCCTACTTTTTCAGATGAATTGGTAAAGGGAAAATCCGAGCAGGGCAATGCTATTTTTTCCCGTTTTCCCATTATTTCCTCAAAAACAATTTTTTACGACGTGCCTTACAGCGCCAATTATTTGGTGCCGCTAACAGGTCCTTTTTATGTTCCTAGAAATCTTCAGCAAGCCGCGATTAAAGCAGGCGACATCGAGTTTAATATTTTTAATACGCAGGGAATCTGGGGAACAGACGGCAAAGACAATGAGCGGAGGTTGAAAATGGGTCAGATAATCGCTGGCGCGGTAAAAGGCAAAGAAAACGCGATTCTGGCCGGCGATTTTAATATAGAGCCGGCTACCGAAACCATAGCCAAAATCAAAAAACACTTGAAAAGCGTGTTTGAAAACGAGCTGACAACTTCTTTTAATATGAAGCGAAAAGATAAGCCAGGGTTTGCCGAAGCTGTGGCTGACCAGGTTTTTGCCAGCGAAAACATAAAAGTTGTTGAGCATTATTGTCCGCAAGCGGATATCTCCGATCATTTGCCGTTAGTCTGCGTTTTTGAGGTATAATCTTTTTAAAATGGACAAAGATTTTTTAATTCAACTTACCAAAAGACTTTATCGTTTAACCTTGCTTTTTCCCCAAAAAGAACCTTTGCGTTATAAAATGAGGGAGCAAGCTGATGAAATTTTAGCTGGTTTTATAGGCAATTCAGCTGGGTTTGCCGACTTGGCCGGCCGGGAAAAACTGGAGATTTTAGATGGTTTTTTTGAGATAGCCAAATCTCAAGATTGGGTCAGCTCAAAAGATTGCTTAATTTTGCAGGAGGAGTATAATAAATTAAAAGAATTTGCGGCCGCAGCGATTAATTTGCCGCAAAAAGAAACTGAGCAAGTTGCGGCTTTTTTAACGCGACAGGAAAAGATTTTGGGATTTCTTAAAGAAAAGGGGAGGGCTCAAGTAGGGGAGCTAAAGCAAGTTTTCCCCCAGATCAGCAAAAGGACGTTGCGCCGCGATTTTGAAAACTTGCTTGGCCAGGGATTGATTGAAAGAAGGGGGAATAAAAACGATACTTTTTATCAGCTTAGACAAATAACGACCGAGATTTAAGGTAGGACATACATATATAGATAGTAGGACAGGTTGTCCTACTTATCAATTTATGGAAGAAAACAAAGCAAAATTCAGTAAAATCTACGACCAGTATATTGAAAAGATATACCGATTTGTATTTTTGAAAGTAAACTCCCAAGAAACAGCTGAAGATATAACTGCTGACACTTTTACGAACGCCTGGGAAGCCTTTCAAAAGGGGCTAATTGAAAACCCGCAGCCGTTTTTGTATCAAATTGCCCGCAATCTTATAACCGACCATTATAGAGAAAAGGGCAAGGCGCAATTCGTTTCAATTGACTGCGAGCCGATTATTGATCCGAACTTTAACCTAGAAGCTAGCGCCGCCATAAATTCAGACCTAGCGATCGTTCGCAAGGCCTTAGTCGGCCTGAAAGAAGATTACCAAAACGTGATTATTTGGCATTATTTGGATGACCTACCTATTTGTCAGGTTGCCAAGCTTATGGATAGGTCAGAAGATGCTACTCGTGTCCTACTTCATAGAGCGTTAAAATCTCTTAAAAATGACCTCAAATTAACCAAGGAAGTTTAAGAGGTTTAAGGGGTGTAATAGATTGGTCTTTTTTCCGTCATAATAAGTGAAATGGGTGAAAACCTTCTCATAAATAAGCTTAAGAAGCTTAATCAAATTAAGCCCAGGCAGAACTGGGTTTTATCCGTTAAAAACAGGATTCTTTTTGAGGCCGAAGATATTCAAATTAAGCCTCAAACTCATAATATCTTTAGCGTATTATTTCAGCCGAAAACCGCCCTAATCGGGACCATGTCGCTTGCTTTGATTTCCGGACTTTTTAGCTTCGCCAGCAATTCGTTGCCCGGCGATTTTTTGTATTCCCTAAAGAGGGTGGCGGAAAAGGGTCAGGTTGCCTTAGTCCCGGAGAACAATCTGGCTGAAGCCCAGATGGAATTTACCAATAAGCGCCTGGAAGAATTAACCAAAATCGCTCAAGATAATAAGGTCAAAAAATTAGCTCCGGCAATCCAAGAATACCAGGCAAGCGTGGCGGAAATAGTCAAGAATTTGGCTAGGGTCAAGACTTCAACTTCCAGCACCGAGGCGATTAAAGGAATTGCCGAACAAGTCCAAAAATTTGAGAAGAATAAGGAGATACTGAAAAATACTTACGGAATTGCCGGGCTGGAAGCAGAGGATGCTGTCAACCCGACTAAGCTGGTTGTTGAATGGTTGATAAGGGATCTTGAAGGGAGAACAATGGATCAGGATCGGACGCAAATTTTTAACGTGATAAAAGCAGATTATAACGCAGGAGATTACGTCTTGTCGCTGGAGAAAATCTTAAAGCTGAGCGAAATGGGTTATCCACAGGAAACCTATTGATTGGATGTTTGGCTGTTGTTAGAATAATTGAAATTACGGCTAAGAACTGGAAGTGATTTTTTTTGCTTTCCAGACTCTTGGTAAAGGTCGACGTAAAAAATAGAATTAAAGATTATTAATTCAAAAAAACAAACAAAATCTACGCGAAAAAGATTAAAATAAATGTCTAATATCACAAAA
Organism: bacterium; assembly: GCA_043807085.1. Taxonomy (GTDB): domain Bacteria; phylum Patescibacteriota; class Minisyncoccia; order Minisyncoccales; family JAZDGI01; genus JAZDGI01. The sequence continues at coordinate 6,182 of JAZDGI010000012.1, forward strand.
AAGATTATCGCTTGTGTTACCGCTTTGACAGTTTCAGTTTGGTTAGTAGGTCCTGGCACGGTCCAAGCCCTTACTGCCGATGAATTGCAGGCGCAGATAAGCACCTTATTGGCTCAATTGACCCAGCTGCAATCGCAATTGTCAACATTGCAAGGCCAGTCAACAACTGGCTCCGGCAGTTCTCTGGCCGCTTGTTCCGGAATCACATTTGACCGGAATTTAAGCCAGGGTATGTCTGGAAACGACGCCAAATGCTTGCAAGCCCTGTTAAATCAGAGCAGTGACACGAAAATAGCCTCGTCAGGAGCCGGCTCTCCGGGAAATGAAACTACCTTCTTTGGCGCTTTGACCAAAGCGGCAGTTGTCAAATTACAGGAGAAATATAAAGCCGAGATTTTAACCCCCGTGGGATTGACTGCTGGAACCGGATTTTTCGGACCGTCCACAAGGACTAAAGCAAATTCGCTTTTGTCTTCTGGCGTTCCGACCACTCCAACCACTCCAACCACTCCAACCACTCCGACTACCCCTGTGGGAGGCGAAAACAAAGTTTATTTAGCCGCTGACACTCCGTCTGCCAGATCCGTTGCCAAGGGAGCACAGAATGTTACTTTCGCAAAAATTAATTTCTGCGCCGCTTCCGAGGCCAATACCGTGTCCAAGCTTACTTTCAGCAGGACAGGTATCGCGGCTGACGCTGATATCAGCAATGTTAAATTATGGGAGGGCATAACTCAGGTTGGTTCTACCCAAGCCATTAATTCCACTACTCATAAAGCGGTTTTTTCGTCTTTAAGTTGGACGATTGCCGCTAATTCCTGCAGAGTCCTAACTCTGACGGCTAGCATTGCCAATGGCGCGACGGCCGGCGATACTCCGAAACTGGAGATTGTTTCAGCTTCAGACATCACCTCAACCGTTGCCCTGGACGGTGTTTTCCCGATTCAGAGCAATTCCTTCACTATTGCCGGAATCGCAGTGGGAGCCTTAAACGTGGCTACCACTACTCCCTCCGGATCAGTAGTTGCCGGCGGACAAGAGCAGGGAATAGCTGGATTTATCCTGACCGCTTCTTCGTCTGAAGGAGTGAAAGTCACTTCTATTAAAATTACTGAAGTCGGTTCTTCTGTTAACGACGACCTTTCCAACGTCAAGCTAATGTATCAGTCAGCCCAGCTTGGCTCAACCGTTGCGGCTTTGGATGCCGCCGGCGCCGCTGTCTTTGATTTGACGGCAGCTCCATTGGAGCTTTTGGCCGGCACTTCCAAGACACTGACTGTTTATGTTGATGTTGGTTCTGGCACTGGCATTAAAGACAGAACGATTCAGTTTGAAATTACGGACAAGAACCATATTTCCGCTTTTGGCACCAACTCCGGAGGCAGTATTCTCTCTTGGGGAGCCAGCGGAGTTTGGAGCACGACTAACGATGCCTGGCCGCAAAAAGCAGCTTCCATCACGGTTAATCTGGGAAGCTTGACTGTGGCTCAGGATACAGCTTACAGCCCGTCAGCCCAGCAATACACCAGAGGCACCAGCCAGAACAAGGTTGTCGCCTTTAAGTTTACATCTGGAGCTAACGAAGATGTCAGAATTTCTTCTTTAAAGCTTCGTTCAGCATCGGGCGCTGGATTGCCTGACGCCAGCATTGCCAATATTACCCTTTACGACGCCGTAACCGGCGAACAGTTAAAGGATACAGCGGGCAATCTGATACCAGCAGCTGGAATGAGTTCTGCTTACGTCACTTTTGGTTCTTACACTACCGGGCTTGACACGGTTGGCTTGTTTGATGTTCCCAAGTCCACCTTTAAGAGCATTTTGGTTAAGGCCGATATCCCGCAGGGAGCGGCTACAGCCACTGCGATTTTTGGTCTTGAAATCAACAATCCCACCACCCAGATTTGGGCTGACGGAATCAATTCCAAGAATGACATTCCCGCAGCTTCAATTAACGCCGGATCTGCCACTAAAGTTCCCAGCACTGCTTTAACGCACGACATTATTGAGAAAGGAACTTTGACCGTAGCTCCGAGCTCGCAAACGCCTGCTTCGGCAAATTACGGAGTTGGCATAAGCAGCTTTACCATTGCCAAGTTTGATTTGACGGCAACTGGAGAAGACATTAATGTTACTCAATTTAATGTTCTCTTTGCCACCAACACCGCCGGCAACGCCACCACAACAGTGGCTGACTCCGCCGATGTCAACAATATCAAGCTTTACGACGGTTCAACTTTGCTAGCTTCCGATTCCCAGGTTTCTACGGGATACGCGGAATTTGCCGTTAATTTTGACGTAGCCAAAGCCACCACTAAAACTTTGACAGTGGTTGTTGATATTCCTACAGGATCTGACGCCGGAGGTTTGCAAGCTTGGCTGGAAAAAGCCAGCGATGTTTCAGCAACCGGCCGAAGCTCCAACGTCACCATTACCGCAACAGCGGCCAGTTGGTCTCTTGTTAAGGGTAATGTGATGACCAAGGGTACGCCTATAGTCACAGTCAGAGCAGCGACCACACCAGCCAGCCAGACTTACATTCAGAATGCCACTCAAGTTTCGGTTTTAAGCCTTTTGCTTACCGCTACTCCGACTGAAGACGTTAAAATTACCAGAATTCAGATTGCTGTTGACGCCACTTCGTCTGCCACCAGCACAGTCGGAACAGCTTCAACTACTTTCAGCTACGGAGATCCGACTGGAGTAGTTGTCACCGTAGCTTCTTCCACTACTGGTTTGGGAACTGAATCTGTTAAAGACTACTTTGCCAATATGAAACTGTTTGACGGCTCAACCCAGGTTGGCAATAACGCGCCGACAATTACCGATGGCACGGCTTACGACTACGCTGACTTTACCGGTTTGAATTTGGTTATTACAAAAGGAACAACCAAAGTTATTACCGTCAAAGTGGACGTGGCTAAAGGCACGACAACAACCGGAAACGTTCCTGCTTTCTTCTTTGGAGTTGCTACCACGACCGGATCGTCAATTGATATTTCCGGCTCTGGCGTCCTATCAGGATTAGCAGCCACCTTTGCTATGTCAGCAGGAGGCGTTGGTTCTCAGCCAATGTACTTTGGTTCAGCCGGCAGTTTGGTTGTGGCGCTTGACACCAACACTCCGAATTCATCAGTTGTTATGGAAGGAACCACAGCTACTCTTGGCAAGTGGAAGTTCACTGGCGTTAACGAAGGCATTAAAATTTCTAAGTTGAGATTTGATGTCCGCCACAGCGATTTGGCTTCAACGACTGTTTATGTCACGGAAGCCAGACTTCTCGCCTTGGCAACCAGCACCAGATTGGCGAAAGATTATGCCTTTGACTATTCCATTAATAACGCCGCGACCGAGACCTGCTCTTTTGCATGGGATTCGCCGACCACGACTGCTGCTACCGACCGATTCATCGCTTATATAAACTCGGCCAGCTCAAGCTGCGCCGCTGATATCGCTGCTGCCGCTGCCACAACGACTGACGCCGCTGTTATTCTTTACGCTTCGCCTTCTGGAAATTCCTTAATGATTTACGACTATCCCAATCCTTACGGCGGAGGTAATAATGCCAGCAACGTGGCTGACAACCTGCGAATCGGTTTGAAATACGGCCCAGCTGATGCGACCGGCCGTGAAGTTATTTCCAGATACGAAGGCGCTGATTCCAGCTTGGTTGCCGGAAAAGTTGCCATTTGGGACGGAACCACTAAATTAGCTGAAACCAGCTTAAGCGGTTCTGTTAATAGTCAGGCAATCTTTACCTTCACTCCGGAAATTGAAATTCCCAAAGGCAGTAAGGTTCTAACTCTAACAGCCGATCTCACAGATTATATGGCCGCGGTTGAAGGAAGTACCATTCTGTTCAGTATCGGCACTTCAACCGTTACCAGCGCTTCAGACACAGACTACATTACTGCTAAAGGAGCTAGCTCTAACACGCCTCTTACCAGCGCCAGCATTACTATGGACGCTGAAAAAGCCAGCAACGAAATGTGGATTTACGCCACTTATCCGACTGTTTCGCTGAATGCCTCTTCGCCTTCAGGCGCCCAGACAGCCAACGCTATGGCCGAGGTCTTCAGGTTTGATGTCAAGAATATCAATCCTTCAATTAGCCTGGACATTAATGCCATCAGATTTACTCTGAACACTAATGCTTCTTCGGCTATTTCAGACAAGACCTTCAGGCTCTACAATAAATCCACTGACCCGACTATGAACACTATTATCGGGACCACGGTTTCTTGGGGAACTGGCACGAGCACGGCTGTTACTCTGTACGCTACAATCTATCCTTATAGGGACTACACAGTGCCGGAAGGAACAACGTTCACCTATGTCTTGAAGGCCAATACCTCATCTATGAATGAAGGCACTTCAAAGACTGAAACTCTGACAGTCAGCATTGAAGACGGCGACTTTTACTGGGATGATTCATCGGGCGTAATGGATGGAGTCAATGCCGCCAATGCCAATCAGAAGGTTCTGAACCTGCCGGTTACCGGAGGCACTCTGCAGTACTAAAGACACGAAGCTCTTTTTACCCTTCCTTGTGGGGTAACCGAAAAACCGCTCCTTTGGGAGCGGTTTTCGGTTGGCCGGGTCTTTTATTTTTTATTATTTTTTTGTATTATTAAAAAAGCATGCGGTTTAAGATATTTTTAATTTTTTTTGCGGTTTTTCTAATTCCTCTTCCTGCTCAAGCGACAGAAGGAGAGTTTAATGTTGATCCTTCTTACGATTATTTGGCGCGGAGCAAGGTAAGCGCCTTTTTATACCAGATAGGAGAGAATGCTTATTTTTATGTTGAAGAAGGATACTATAATAATTTGGACATAGACAAGAAAAAAGAATTTTCCGAAGCCATCAAAAATTTGTCGCAGGAGTTTGATAATAAAATTTATCCGAAATTAAAAGAAGTTTTCGGTTCGGAGCCTAATCCGGGGATTGACAAAGACCCAAGACTGATAGTCTTAATAACTCAAATAAAAGGGGAGGCGGGCGGTTATTTTAATTCCGGAGACGAATATCCCAAAGCCCAATCGCCTGATTCCAACGAGCGCGAAATGCTTTATCTTAACGCGACCTATATTGCCAGTCCTTTGGTCAAAAGCTATTTGGCGCATGAGTTCACTCATTTAATAATTTTTAACCAGAAAAACAATCTTCATAATGTTGAGGAAGAAGTTTGGCTGAACGAAGCCAGGGCTGAAGCCGCTGTATCTCTGCTTGGCTATGATTTGAATTATCAGGGATCCAATCTTCAAAAAAGAGTCAGGACTTTTTCCCAGAATCCGACCGATCCTTTGACCGAGTGGAAAAACCTGGCACCGGATTACGGCGTGGCGAATATTTTCGTTCAGTATCTGCTTGACCATTATGACGTGAAAATACTTTCTGATTCTTTGCATTCGGATAAAATCGGCATTGCCTCTCTGGACGAGGTTTTGCAAAGAAGCGGGTCGGTTAAAAATTTTGCCCAGATTTTTACCGATTGGTCAATTGCCGTTTTGGTCAACGACTGCAGTTTGGGCAGAGAATACTGCTATTTAAATCCAAATTTGCAAAACCTAAGGATTCTGCCCAAGTTAAACTATCTGCCCCTGTCGGACGAAAGCGTTTTAACGGTAATAGATTATACAAAAAACTGGGCTGGCAATTGGATTAAGTTTATCGGCGGCCGCGGCACGTTAAAGCTTGAATTTGTCGGGGAAACCGGCGAAAAATTTAACGTTCCGTATCTGACAAAAAATTTTTACGGAAATTATTCTATTAGTTTTTTCAATCTGGACAACAATCAGCGGGGGATAGTCTACCTTCCGGGGTTCGGCAGGGATTATGAGTCTTTGGTCATTGTTCCCTCTTTGCAAAAGAAAACAGCTGGTTTTGACGGGCTGGAATCTTTTCATAAATTTATCTGGTCAACCTCTTTGACAAACGAAGAGACTCCTCAAAAAGAGCAGGAAGCTAAATTGATTCAGCAGCTTTTGTCCCAGATTGAGTCTTTGAAAAAAGAGATTGCGATTGCGCAGGCAAAAATAAGCGCGATTTTGCTAGCTCGCCAAAAGCCGGTTTCTCCGAATAGCGGGCTGGCTTGCCCCGCCTTTAGCCAAGATCTTTATTTCGGCCTGGCGGATAACAGCGAAGTCAGATGCTTGCAAAAGTTTTTGTTAAACCAGGGTCCGGAGATTTATCCCGAAGGTTTGATTACCGGCAACTTCGGAGCTTTAACTAAAGCCGCTTTAATCCGTTTTCAGAAAAAAAACTCAATCCCGGGCACAGGCTATTTTGGGCCTTTAACCCGTCAGTTGCTTAATTCGTCTGATTAGTGTTGTGTGAGCCTTGTTGACCCCTCTTGACACCTCCTCTTGAGTGCTCTATTATAGGGGTAGATAATCTTTTTGTGATATTAGACATTTCCCGCTAGAGGCGGGTGTCTTTTTATGATTTATGCCAGAGATTAAGCCAAACGAAATCTATACGACCCAAGAGGCCCAAACCTTTCTAAAAGTAAGCAAAAGCACAATTAAAAGATTTCTGAAGGGAGGAATTATCAGGGCTTACAAGGTTGGCGGAAGCTACCGGATCTGGGGCAGCGAAATTTTGCGTTTGGTTTCGCCGGAAGTGGAATCCAAAGTTTACCGGGTTTACAAAAAGGTCAAAGATAAAACAAGAGAAACTCTGGAAAAATGGTAAATAGAAACAAAAAAATCATTGTGGCGGTCAGCGGCGGATTTGACCCACTGCACGTTGGCCATGTCAGACTATTCAGAAAGGCTAAGAGCTTGGGCGATAAATTAGTGGTTATTTTAAATAACGATAATTGGCTGAAGCAGAAAAAAGGATTTTCTTTCATTCCCGAAGAAGAGCGCAAAGAAATAATTGAATCTTTAAAATGGGTGGACAAGGTTATATTGACAAAACACCGCTCGGGAACGAAAGATAAAACCGTTTGCCGAGAGCTGGAAGAGCTAAGTCCGAATATTTTTGCCAACGGCGGAGACAGGACGGACAAAAACGTTCCGGAAGTCGCGATTTGCCAAAAAATAAATTGCCAAATGGTTTTTAATGTCGGCGAAGGCGGAAAGGTCCAATCGAGTTCTTGGTTATTGAAAAAATTTCTCAAAGATGCCAGAAAACAAAATTAAAATTGGGATATTGGGATATGGCGAGGTGGGGCAGGCGATTGCCAAGTTTTATTCTAAGCCGAAGATAAAAGACCTGGCCAGAAATGACGGCTTGGAAGGAGTTGACATTCTTAACGTTTGCCTTCCCTGGAGCAAAAATTTTGTCAGCATAGTTAAAAAAGAAATAAAAAAAATAAGGCCTAAGCTGACAATCATCCACTCAACTGTCGCCCCGGGAGCGACAAAGAAAATCGGAGGCGCGGTCGTTCACAGTCCGGTCAGAGGGGTTCATCCAAAGCTTTTTGAAGGAATCAAGACCTTTGTCAAATACATAGGAGCTGACAATAAAAAAGCCGGCAAAATGGCGCAAGACCATCTGCAAGGATTAGGCATCAAGACTAAAATATTTTATCCTTCAATGACCACGGAAATCGCCAAGCTTTTGGACACCACTTATTACGGCCTGTGTATTGCATGGCACGGCGAAATGAAAAAAATGTGCGATAAATTCGGCGTCAGTTTTGACGAGGCCATCAGTGATTTTAACAAGACTTATAACGAGGGCTATGCAAAACTTGGCAAAACAAACGTTATCAGGCCGGTTCTCTATCCTCCCGCAGGCGGCATCAAAGGCCATTGTGTTGTGGCCAACGCCAAAATCCTTAAAAAATATTTTAAAAAAAGCCGGGCATTGGATTTCCTGCTGGAGTATAAGCCCAAAAATTAACTATGAAAAATATAATTATTATTGTTATTGACGCCTTCAGGCCAAAAAATTTGAGCTTATTCGGCTATGCTAAAGAAACTGATAAAAACTTAAAAGCGATTGCCAAAGAAGGATTTTTTCTCAAGAATTTTTTTTCCAGCTCAAATGCCACCGCTCCTTCTTTGATGTCTATTTTCACCGGCCGGCTTCCGTCAAATCACGGAATAGTGCATCAGTTTCCTTATACTAAGGATGAGGAAGTTGAGAAAATGTACCGAGAGAGGAAATTTTGGCTCCCTTCTTTTTTGAAAAGCAAAGGATATGAGACCATTGCCGTAGATTGGCTGGGGATGTTTTTTGAAGACGGGTTTGATTATTACAAAGAAAGGGAAGATTGGCAGGGAGAATTGAAAACCTTTACTAAATTTTCTCCGGCCAAAGATACTATGGATTTGGCTATTTCTAAAATAGCAACAGCCCAAAAGCCATTTTTTGCCTTTGTTCATTTTTGGGACACCCATTTCCCGTTTCTGACGACAGAATATCGGGGAACACCGGCTAAAGACATCAGCGAAGTCCTAGAGGGGATAAATGGCGATTCTCAAAAAGAGCATTATAAAAAAAGGGTTATGGTTGAAGGCAACGCTCTTTACCCAGTCAGCGGCATGATTGAAAAATACGACGAAGCCATTAAAGAGGTTGATAAGCAAATTGGCAAGCTTGAGCAATATCTAAAAGAGAACAATCTTTGGGACAACACGATTTTTATGGTCCTCGGCGATCACGGAACCAATTTGACGGAGCATAATATTTATTTCAGCTCCTGCTCGCTTTTTGACGAAACAATTCACGCTCCATTTATCGCTCGTTTTCCGGGCATAACCAAAGAAGAAACAGAAAGTTTTGTCCAAAATACCGATATTACGCCCACTATCTTAGAATTAATCGGCCAAAAGCCGGAGATGCTAAGTGACGGAAAATCAATGCTTGACAACAAAGAAAGGGATAAGGTTTTCTTTTTTGACGGGCTGGCCGAAGATATCAGCGGAGAAAGAACAAAAACTAAAAAAATAATTATTGCCAAAGGTCGAAAATGCCATCTTTGCAAATCGGAACACCACCAGGAAAGGGAAGAATGCGATTTGCAACAGGCTTAATTAATAATTAACTAATAATTATTTACGATATGAGCGCTATAAATTTTACTTCAGCGAGAACAAAAGGATGTGAAGAACTGATGAATCCCGAAGCTAGGGAATGTCTCAATCTTTCATTAGACGAAAAAGTCAAAAAAAGCCAAAGCGTTATAAGGGAGGCCTTGGAAAAGTATTCTAAGGTGGGATTAGGGTTTAGCGGCGGCACCGACAGTCTGGTTTTATTGCATTTGGTTCTGTCTTTGAAACCCGATATCACGACTATTTACGTTGATACGCAAGATGATTTTCCCGAATGCCACGAATTTGTGGAAAAAATAAGAAAAGAATGGAATTTAATTGACCATCATGAGGCCAAGGCAGAGACAAAAAGATTTGACGAATTCAAGGAGAAGTTCGGCTTAAAGAGCCCGGAGTTTACTACGGTCTGCTGCAACCATCACAAAATAAGCCCGATGATGAAAGCTATCGGCGATTCTGGATTTGACGCTTTTTTTGTCGGCTTGAGAGGGGTTGAACACGAAGAAAGGGCCAAGGAAACTTTCTTTTCTCCGAGAAAAAACCCTGATCATATGAGAGTGCACCCTCTTTTGTTTTGGCGAAAGGACGATATCTTGGAGTATGTCAAAAAGAATAATATAGAATGCAACCCCCTTTATAAGCTAGGCTATACTTCTTTGGGCTGCGTTATGTGCACCGAAAAAAATCTTGATCCCAATGCCCACGAGCGAGCCGGTCGAGGCAGGGTCAGAGAAGAGATTATGAAAAGATTAAGAGATCTCGGTTATACGTAAAAATCGCTATCGGCAATTTATGGAAAAAAACATCTATATCCTGCGAAAAACCAGAGACGAATTCAAGAACGCGGCGATATTATGGACGGCGAATAAGGATTCCGATCAGCTTTTATCTTTGTGCAAAAAAGCATTTTTCGGGAAAGTGCCTTTTCCGATAATTTGCCTTGGAGATTGCCGCGGCGGCGAAATTGCCAAAGAGCAGGGGGTTAATTTAATATCCGGCGAAGCTGGAACGTTGAAAAAAACGGTTGACGAGCGCGGGCTTGACGCTCTCGTGGTTCTTAATGATTTTGATCCAGCCGTTGATCTGCCGGGCGTTTCTTTAATCAAGATCAATCTTTCCCCCGAGAAGGCCAATGAAAAAGAAGAAATAATGCGCAGGCTGCGCGATCTCGGCTATAGGTAATATGCCAGGAAAACCCAATATCATTTTTATTACCGTTGATTGCTTGAGGGCCGACCACTTGGGTTTTATGGGATACTCAAAAGACGTCAGCCCGAACATTGACAAATTAGCCAAAGAATCGGCTGTTTTTACCCAAGCCTTTGCTATTGGGCCGGGCACGCCCTGTTCTTTCCCTTCAATTTTAACCTCAACCTATCCCTTGGATTATCAGGGACCACAGATAAAAGAACCGAGGTTAATGATCAGCCAGGCTTTGAAAGAACAGGGCTATGTCACGGCCGCTTTCCACTCCAGCTGCTGGCTTTCAAGCTTTTTCGGCTACGATCGCGGCTGGGATTTCTTTGAAGATATAACGCCTGACAGCGAAATGTGGCTTGAAACCGGCCCGCAGGAGGAAACTAAAATAAAGGCAAGGTTTCTTTTGTCTGGATTCTTAAGGCCGATAGAAAGAGTTGTCGCCGGATTTTTACCCGAACTTTATTTTCCTCTAAGGTACTTAGCTTATAAATTAAGAGGAGGGAGCACGAATATCAAGGTTAAGGCCGAGGCGGTTAATCTGTTAGTTAAGGATCTGATCAGGGCAAAAAAAGAAGAAGGGCCGCCTCTTTTCATCTGGATTCATTATATGGACGTTCACGGCCCTTATTTGCCTTATTTGACTTACGTCAACGACAAGCCTCTTTCTTACCAAGAAACCGTTGTCAAATCATTTCCGAGCTTTCTGCAGTCTTGTTTTTTCAGGAAAATCGCTAAAAGATTCATCAGAAAATATCTTAAAAAAACCATTGGCCTTTATGATCAGGGAATAGAATATGCTGATGAAAAAATAGGGGAATTGCTTGATTTTCTGCGCGCCGAAGATATTTTTCAGAATTCAATCATTTGTTTTTGCGGCGACCATGGAGATGAGTTTATGGAGCATAACGAGTCTTCTCATAATAACAAACTTTACAATGAGCTTTTGCATGTACCTCTTTTAATAAGAGCGCTGGGAGTTATGCCTCAAAGAATTGATAAAAAAGTTTCTTTGATTGATTTGCCTCCGACTTTCTGCTCTCTGGCCGGAATTGGAATCAGTCGTTCTTTCAAAGGGAAAAATTTATTCAGCCCCCAATCCACAGAAGTTTTTCATCAGGCGATATCGCCCAAAGTCAGAGGAATTAAGCACGACGCCGACATCAAGGACGCAAAATACACTATGGTTGGCTATCAATCTAACGATTGGAAATATATTTTAGACCATGCAACCTCAAAAGAGGAGCTTTATTGTCTGAAAAACGATCAAGGGGAAAAAGTCAACGTTGCCAAGTTGCGGCCTGAAATTATTTCAGCAATGAGAAAAAAAATTGAAGAATTTGAGAGAAAAAATCCGCCGCTCGCTAACTTGATAAAAAATGGATAAAAAACCCAATATAATTTTAATAACTGTTGACGCTTTGAGGTCAGACCGCCTTGGCTTTTTGGGCTGTCCGAAAAACATTAGTTCCAATATTGATAATTTAGCCAGAGAATCAGCTGTTTTTACGCGGGCTTTTTCGGTCGGTCCAAACAGCCCACATTCTTTTCCAGCCATTTTGACGTCAACCTATCCTTTGGATTTTCAAGGGCTTTACAAGATTGAGAAGCCTCGGAAAATTTTGAGTGAGGTCTTAAAGGAGCATGGCTATGTCACCGCCGCTTTCCATTCCACCCCTTATCTTTCAGATTTTTTCGGTTACAACCGAGGCTGGGATTTTTTTGAGTATATCACCTCGCCCGTGAATCCCGACTTTTTCCCGGGCCAGGGCAAGTTAGCCGAGTTAAAGCTATATCTCAAAGACTCTTTAAAGGGCCTGTTTAAAAAAATCGCGGTAAATTTCTATCCTAAAATCTTGTTTAAACTGATGTACCGGCGTTATCTGCCAAAATTCAAAGAAGAAAATGAGCCGCAGATTAAAGCTGTTTTTGTCAATAAAATCATCAAAGACTTTGTTCTGGCTGCCAAAGCCAAGGAACAGCCTTTCTTTTTGTTCGCGCATTATATGGATGTCCATTCGCCTTACATCCCCAAAGAAAAAGATCTTAGCCAGCCGCTTTCTTTCGCTGAATTTGTTTCGGCCTGGCTGCCCGGCTATTTGGGATACGCAAAAAAAAGACTTTTTAGAAATTTTATCAAGCCTTACTTTGAAATGATGGTTGATTCTTACGACCAGGGGATCAAAGATCTGGACGGCCAGCTGGGGAGTCTTTTTGACTTTTTGAAAAAAGAAGCCGTTTTTCAAAACAGCATTATCTGCTTTACGGCCGATCACGGCGAGGAGCTTTTAGAGCACGGCGAAGGTTTCCACAACGCCAAGCTTTACAACGAACTTTTAGCCGTGCCGCTTTTGATTAAAATTCCCGGCCAAGGAAGCCAAAAAATAGAAAAAAAAGTTTCACAGATTGATTTGCCCTCAACCCTGTGCGAGCTGGCCGGGATAAAGCCGCCAGCAAACTTTAAGGGTAAAAATATTTTTGAATCTTTTCGGGAAATAATTTTTCATGAGTCAGGCGCAGGATCCAAAGAAAAAATGAACGGCTGGATAGAAATTGAAAAGCTCAAAGAGTGCAAGTTTGCCTGCCAGTCCGACGACTGGAAATATATTTTAGATAATCCCTTAAAGAGAGAAGAGCTTTATTGTCTGGAAAAAGACCCTAAAGAGCAGAATGATCTTTCTAAGTCCTGCCCGGAAGTTTTGGTCAAAATGAGAAAAATTATGGAAGATTTTCAAAAGGAAAACAAGCCGCTTTCTTTATTGGCTAAAAAATAATTATGGCGATTATCAGCATCAGCAAAACTAAATCGTTCCTGTTTGATCACCAAACGGTGAAGCAGACAATTTTTAAGAATACTTTTTGGCTTGGTTTGGCCGAGGGTATAAGCCGGCTGGCTACGTTTGCTTTGTTCATTTTCGTTGCCAGGATTCTGGGAGCCACTGAATACGGAAAGTTTTCTTTTGTCCTGGCGGTTGTCGGCCTGCTGCTCTTGCTGCCTGGATTTGTTTCGTCGGAAATCATTACCAGAGAATTCTCCAAGGATAAAGAGAAAGAAAAAGAATTTTCCAGCCTTTTTACCTTAAAATTGCTTTTTGGCCTGGCGTCAATTTTATTTTTGTTCGGCATTTCGTTTTTTGTCACTGCCGACGCCATTATCAGAAAGGTAATCTGGATTATGTCAGCTTACTGGATTTTAAACAGCCTGGTGGATATTGTTTACGCTTTTTTCAGGGCTCGGCAAAGAATGGAATACGAATCTTTTTTTAAGATTTTTGACGCTCTGCTGACGACCGGCTTCGGTTTGTTTGTTATTTTTAAATTTCCCTCAATTGAAAATTTAAGCTATGCTTATTTACTTGAGGGACTGGTTCTTTGCGGCGTTATTTTATTGTTTTTTCATTTTAAAATCAGAAAAATGTCGTTTGGGTTTAACAAAAAAATCTGGAAGAAAATCCTGTCTCTTTCCTGGCCAATGGCTTTAATCGGGCTGACAGCCGGAATTTACAGCCAAATTGACACGGTGATGATGGGCTTTTTCAATCAAATAACCGAAACCGGCTGGTATAACGCCTCTTTTAAAATCACCAGAATGGCCCTTGTCCCAGTTGCCCTTATTTCGCAGAGTTTTTATCCCGTCTTGAGTAAATTTTTTCAGGAATCAAAAGACAAATTGCAGGAGGCGTGGACTTTTCAGGCAAAAATTATGATCTGGCTGGCTTTTCCCCTGATGGCTGGCGGCGTGGTTTTGGCTCCTAGGATCATTGACTTTTTATACGGCCGAAGCTATCTCCCGGCAATTATGTCTTTTCAAATGCTTATCATTATGACGGGCGTAATGTTTCTTTACGATACTTTCAGGCAGGTTTTGATTGTCTCCAATCAGCAAAAAAAGGTTTTTTGGGCAATTTTGGCCGGAGCCATAGTCAATATAGCCTTAAACCTTATTCTGATTCCCAGATTCAGTCTGAATGGAGCGGCTTTAGCCACTCTTTTTACCAATATCTTGATTTTCTTTCTGTTTTTGAAATTTATATTAAAGTACACCGAAATTAAGCCGTTTAATCAGGAAATTTTACGGGAAACAATAAGCGCCTTGGCGGCCTGCGTGATAATGTATCTGATTATTTCCCGGGCCTTTGTTTATAGCTTGCCGGTCGTTTTTTCAATCTTAATCGGAATAGCAACTTATTTTATTGCGTTGTTTATTCCAAAAAAAATATGCCAAATTATAAAAAAGCGTTAATAACGGGCGTAGCCGGTCAGGACGGCTCTTATTTAACCGAACTGCTGTTGAGCAAAGGATACGAAGTTCACGGCATGATCAGATGGGACAGCATTTTTACCACGCAAAGACTTGACCATCTTTCTTTGGACCCCCATATTCATGGTATAAGATTTTTCGGCCATTACGGCGATTTAACCGACGCCAACAGCATTGAAAAACTAATCAGACAGATTGAGCCGGACGAGATATATCATCTGGGCGCGATGTCGCACGTAAGAGTAAGTTTTGATATGCCCGAATACACCGCCAATACGGACGCTTTGGGTACGTTAAGGGTTTTGGAAGCGATAAAAAACTCCGGCCGGCAGATAAAATTTTATATGGCGGCTTCATCTGAAATGTTCGGCAACAGCCCGGGTCCTCAAGACGAAAAAGCCGCTTTTGATCCGCGGAGTCCTTACGCCTGCGCCAAAGTTTTTTCTTTTTACACCACCAAGCTTTACCGCGACGCTTATAGATTATTTGCCGCCAACGGCGTGCTCTATAATCACGAGTCGCCGAGAAGGGGGCCGACTTTTGTGACGAAAAAAATCACCAGAGCCATCGCCAGAATCAAGGCTGGTCTTGATAAAAAAGTTTATTTGGGAAATTTGGCGTCCAAGCGCGACTGGGGATTCGCCCCGGAGTATATAGAGGCGATGTGGGCTATTTTACAGCAGGAAAAGCCTGACGATTTCGTTATCGCCACGGGGGAGACTCATTCGGTCCAGGAGTTTTTGGCCGAAGCCTTTCAGTATGCCGGACTTGGAAACTGGCAGTCTTATGTGGAAATTGACAAGCGCTATTTCAGGCCGACAGATGTGGATGCTTTAGTCGGAAACGCCCAAAAAGCTAAAGAAAAATTAGGTTGGGAGCCGAAAATCAAATTTAAAGATTTAGTCAAGATAATGATTGACGCCGATTTCAGGGCGCAAAAATTAGAGCCGCCGGGGCAGGGAGACAAAATTTTAAAAGAAAAATTCCCTGATAAATGGTGGAAAGTTGATTAAAATGACAAATCTGCAAAACAAAAAAATATTGGTTACCGGCGGAGCGGGCTTTCTGGGGAAATATGTCGTAAAAAACCTGATTGAAAGAGGCGTCAAAAAGGAAAATATATTTATTCCTTTTTTTGGCGATTGCGATTTACGGAAAAAAGAAGACTGCCAAAGGGTAGTTGAAGGCCAAGACATAATTTTGCATTTGGCCGGCGTAGTCGGAGGCATCGGTTTTACGAGAACGCATCCTGGCCAGAGCTTCTATGATAATGCTTCCATGTCTCTGCATATGCTGGAAGCCGCCAGAATCAAAGGAGTTGAAAAATTTGTCGGCATAGGTTCGGTTTGCGAATACCCGAAGTACGCACCTATTCCTTTTCAGGAAAAAGACCTTTGGCGCGGCTATCCCGAAGAGACTAATGGCCCTTACGGCATGGCAAAAAAATTTATGCTGGTGCAGTCTCAAGCCTATCATAAAGAATACGGCTTGAACGCTATTCATTTGCTGATGATTAATCTTTACGGACCAGGAGACAATTTTGATTTAAAATCGTCCCATGTTATCCCGGCTTTGATCAGAAAGATTTCCGAAGCCAAGAAAGAGAGCAAAGATTATATTGAGGCTTGGGGCACGGGATTGCCGACCAGAGAGTTTTTATATGTGGAAGATGCGGCCGAAGGAATAATTCTAGCAGCTGAAAGATACGATAAACCGGAACCTGTCAATCTAAGCTCCGGCCACGAAATTTCAATCAGGGATTTGGTTGAGCTGATTTCAAGACTGATGGATTTTGAAGGAGAAATCCGCTGGGACAAAACTAAGCCAGACGGCCAGCCCAAACGCCGTTTTGATATGAGTTTGGCAAAAAAAGAATTCGGTTTTGAGGCAAAAATCGATTTTACGGAAGGATTGAAAAAAACCATTAATTGGTATTTAAATTTATGAAAATACTTTTCATTAGCAACACTTACAAGGCCGGCGAGCCAGCTCGGGGTTTTTGTTATTCTTATCTTAATTATTATCCCAGCCTGACGAAAATGGATAATGCCCGGCATCAGATTATTTATTTTCCGGTGGACGAAAATGTGATGAAGGAAGGATTAGAAGCGGCCAAGGAAAAATTAATAGAAATCGTTAACCGAGAAAAGCCAGCCTTGATTTTTTACGATGAAGGAGAGCTGGGCAATGATGGTCTGGCCAAAATGAAAACGGCCGCGGAAAAAGTCGGGGCCAAAACATTTTTTTGGGCGTGCGACGACAACTGGGCTTTTGACACGGCTTCCAAGCAATTTTTTCCTTATTTTCATTGGATAGCGACTATGGATTCTTTGGCTCCTCCTAAATATAAAAAGCTGGGATTTAAAAATATTATCCACGCCCAATGCGCCTGTAATCATTTTGACTTTAAACCTCCTTCCCAGGGTTTGCCCAAAATCTACGACGTTACCTTCGTCGGCCAGCCTCACGGCCAGAGAAGAAAAAAAATTGAGCAGCTGAAAAAAATAGGCATAAAGGTGAATTGCTGGGGTTATGGCTGGCCGGCTGGAGTAGTTGACTTCAAAGAGATGCTAAGAATCATTTACCAGAGCAAGATTAATCTTAATTTCACGGAATGTTCGGGCACCCTGACTAAAAGACTGGCTTCAATTTTTTTGCGCCGGGCCGGAGAGAGAAACCGAAAGATTTTTGTTAATAATCCGAAGGGCTGGTCAAATAATGTAAAATCGTTTTGCGGGTCTTTCAGGCCGCAGATAAAAGGAAGAAATTTTGAGATTCCGGCCTGTCGATCTTTCCTTTTGACTGAATACGCCGACAACTTAAAAGACTATTACGATATTGGCAGGGAGATTGCTTGTTTTGACGGGATAAAAGATTGCGCCAAAAAGATAGGGTATTATCTGGCGCGCGATAAAGAGCGTGAAGAAATAGCCAAAGCCGGCTACGAAAGGACTATCAGAGATCATACTTACGAAAAAAGATTCAATGAAATTTTCAAAGCAATAGGTTTATCAGCTGATTAAAAATTATGGAAAACAATAAATCTCAAATAAATATCGCGGTGGTCGGAGCCGGCTATTGGGGGCCGAATTTTATCAGGAATTTTTATCAGTTAGACAACGTCAAAGTTGCCGCGGTTTGCGACAAAAACCAGGCCAGACTTGATTTTGTCAAAAAGCTCTATCCGGCGGTAAAAACCACCGTGGATTTTAACGAGGTCTTAAATAATCCGGCTATTCAGGCCGTCGTCATCGCCTTGCCAACCGAATTGCATTATGAATTTGCCAAAAAAACATTGCAAGCCAAAAAGCATGTTTTGCTGGAAAAACCAATGACTTCAAATTCTGAACAAGCCAAGGAGCTGATCAAGCTGGCCAGAGATCAAAAAATGATTCTGATGGTTGACCACACCTTTATTTATTACGGCCCTGTTTTGAAAATCAAGGAAATTATTGAGTCCGGAGAACTGGGAAAGATTTATTATTTTGACTCCCAAAGAATTAATCTCGGTCTAGTCAGGCGGGACGTCAATGTTATCTGGGATCTGGCCTGCCACGATATTTCAATTATGGATTTTTTGATCAAGGAAAATCCAATATCAGTTTCAGCCTCGGGCACTTCTCATATCGGTTCCGGGCAGGAAGAGCTGGCGCATCTGACCATAAAATACGAAAAAGGCCTCTCCTGCCATTGCCACGTAAGCTGGCTTTCTCCGGTAAAAATAAGACAGATTTCAATCGGCGGGACTAAAAAAATGGTTTATTTTGACGACATAGAGCCTTCGGAAAAAATAAAAATTTACGACCGGGGCATTCAGGCTGATTTTTCCAAAGAAACGCCGTCTGAACCCATTTACCGTCTGGGGGAAGTAAGGATTCCGGTTTTTGACCAAGGCGAAGCTTTGCTAAAAGAATGCCGGCATTTTATTGAATGCATTAAGAATCAAAAGACGCCCTTAACCGACGGGGAAAGCGGTTTGAGAGTGATTAAGATTCTAGAAGCCTGCGGCCGGTCTTTGAAAGAAAAAGGCCGCGAAGCTCCGTTGATATAAAATGGAAAACTTGAAAGCTGTAAAATACAATAAATATTGGCAGAAAAAGTGGGATGAATTTGTTGCCTCTTCCTGCAACGGAACTATTTTCCATTGCCAGAAATTTTTGTCTTATCATTCTAGCGAGAAGTTTAAAGACTTTTCTTTGCTTCTGTCAGAATCAGGGCAAATTAAGAGCGTATTTCCGGCCGCTGCCAAAGAAATTGAGGGCAAAAGATATTTTTTCTCGCATCCAGGCTCTTCTTACGGGGGGCTGGTGGTCAATGAAAACATTAGCATAGCCGAAGCGTTTGAATATCTAAAAATAGTCATTGATTTTGCCAAAAAAAATAGTTTTGACGGAATTATTATCAGACATTCAGAAAGAATTTTTCAGAAGTCCCCGGCTGAAGTTCTGGATTTTGCCATGACTTGGCTTGGCTTTGGCTATTATGCCAGAGAGCTGTCCAGCTCCGTGGATCTTGCGAGATTCAATTTCAATAAAAAAGCGCGCAACGCCGTACGCAAGGCGGAAAAACTCGGCTTAACTGGCAGCCTCTCGCAAGACTACGACGGATTTTTTAAGCTTCTTTGCGATAATTTGGCAAAAAAGCACAATTCTTTGCCGACTCACAGCCTGGAAGAAATGAAAAAAATTAAAAATTTGTTTCCCGAAGACGTTTTTTTGATGTCGGTTTTTCTGAAGGAAAAAATGATTGCCGGAATCTGGTTTTTCCGCTGTAACGAGGTCGGTCTCCATACTTTTTATATTGCTCAAGATTATGATTTTCAGGAATACCGGCCGCTTAATCTCGCGGCGCAAGAGCTGATCAGGTGGGCGATCGAAAAAAAATTAAGATATTTGAATTTTGGCATTTCCACCGAGGAAAAAGGAAAGGTCATTAATTGGAACTTGTTTAAATTTAAAGAGAGCTTCGGGGCTTTCGGAACGAGGAGAGACGCTTATATTTTGAATTTTTAAGTCTTATGAAATTTAAAATTTTATTGATAAAACCGAATCTTTGCGTGAGAAAAGGATTTTATCTGCAGGAAAAGATGTGCCCGCCTTTGGGCCTTGCCTATCTGGCAGGTTCCCTTATTGAGGCTGGCTATGAAGTGGAAATACTGGATATGGTGGCGGCTTCTTCGGAAAGCTGGCCGTATAAAACAACCCATATCGCTCACGGACTGACCGACCAAGGATTGATTGAAAAAATAAAAGAGTATGGCCCGGATTTGGCGGGCGTAGGCGGTTTTACCAGTCAATACTCAAGGATTAAAGATATTATCGCCGCGATCAAGGCGTTTAACCCGGAGATAAAAATTGTGGCGGGCGGAGTTCATGCCACTGTTATGCCAGAGCAAATGATGAAAGAAACTAAGGTTGATTTTGTCATCCGGGGAGAGGGAGAGCTAGCTATGGTCGCTTTGACTCGGGCTCTTGAGGCAAAAGATTATAAAAAAATTGAAAGCATTGACGGCATCGGCTACCGAGATGGCGATAAGATCGTTATTAATCCGAAAGTAAACTTTGAACAGAATCTGGACAATTTGCCTTGGCCAGCCCGTCAATTGTTTGATTATAAAAAATACATAGAAGACGACCAGGCTATGCCTGTTATTACTTCAAGAAGCTGTCCGGGCCGATGTTCTTTTTGCAGCGTGCATTTGTTTTCCGGCTATGCTTGGCGCGCCCGCGATCCGATTAAAGTCGTTGACGAAATAGAAGCTTTTGTCAAAAGATGGGGCTATAAAACCGTATCCATATTTGACGATGCCTGTAATATCATACCGCAAAGACTGATCACTATACTTCAGGAAATCATCCGGCGGCAATTGAAAATAAAAATCACTTTTCCCGGAGGGCTGGTGACAAAATATATTACCAAAGATTTGCTTTATTGGATGAAGCAATCGGGCGTTGTTTCCTTAATCATTCCCCTTGAACATTCTAACGAGCATATGCGAAACAACGTGATTGGAAAAAACTTAGATATTGAAAAGGCGTTTGAGGTGCTTAATTGGTGCCGCGAGTTGGAAATTCTGACGATGGTAAACTTTGTTATCGGCATGCCCGGAGAAACCAAAGAGAGCATTGAAGATATTATCCAGTTCATCAAAAAAAACGCTTTGCTAGTGGACGCTTTGGCGGTTTATATCGCCACTCCTTTTCCCGGCTCGCCTTTTTACGACCAGTGCCTTGAAAAAGGTTATTTGCTGAATCCCGTCAGAAACAATTTTTTGGATTTTGATCTTTATTCCACCCATATTGAAACCACGACAATGCCTTCTTCTTTGCTGGAAAATTACAAAAAAACAATAGAGCAGGCGTTTCTGGAAGCCCGCGGAAAAGATTTCCCGGCCGATTACATCAGAAAAGCCATCCGCAAGCCGGATGAAGAAACCAGCGATTATATCCACAATGCTTATTTTAAAAATTTAAAATCGCCAAGATGATAATTAAATTCGTTGACCTGCAAGGGCAATATCAAAAGATTAAAAAGGAAATAGAAAAAGAAGTTTTGGAGGTTTTAGCTTCGGGCCGTTATTCTGCCGGGCTGAAAACCGAAGCTTTTGAAAAAAAATTCGCTGAATTCTGCCGGACAAAATACGCTTTGGCTGTTAACAACGGCAGTTCGGCTCTTCTTTTGGCGCTTTTGGCGCTGAACTTAAAAAAAGGCAGTGAGGTCATTACCCAGCCCAATACTTTCGTGGCCACGGTCGCGGCTATAATTTTTGCCGGATTAAAGCCTGTTTTTTGCGACATTAATCCTGAAACATATAATCTTGACGCAAAAAAAATTGAGAAAGTCATTACCAAAAAAACCAAGGTTATTTTGCCGGTCCATCTTTTCGGCCAGACAGCTGATATGGGGGCGATTTTAAAGATTGCCAGGAAGTATAAATTATTTGTGGTTGAAGACTGCGCTCAAGCTCACGGAGCAGAATATCATAAAAAGAGAGCGGGATCTTTCGGAGATATCGGGTGCTTTAGCTTTTATCCGACAAAAGTTTTAGGCGCTTGCGGCGAAGGAGGAGCCGTGGTTGTAAATAATCAGGAACTGGTTGAGAAAATGAAAAGATTGAGAGATCATGGTTCCGCCAAAAAATATTATCATTCAGAGGTCGGCTTTAATTTCAGGCTGGAAGAAATTCAGGGAGCGATTCTGGGAGTGAAGATGAAATACTTGGGCCAATGGATAAAATCGCGCCAAAAAGCCGCCAGGATTTACGATAAGCTTTTAAAAAACAGCGGGGTTGCCACTCCTTTTGCGCCAAAAGGATTCAAAGGCGTTTATTATGTTTATGTTGTCAGGGCAAAAAATAGAAACGAGCTACAGGAATATCTGGCTAAATCCGGAATCGGAACAATGATTCATTATCCCTTGCCCATTCATCTGCAGGAAGGATACAAATTTTTAGGATATAAGACGGGCGATTTTCCGGAAGCTGAAAAAGCGGCTGATGAAATTTTGTCTTTGCCATTTTATCCGGAAATAAAATTGAGCGAGCAAAAACTGGTCGCCCAGAAAATAAAAGAGTTTTATGCCGGTTATGCAAAATAAACTGCGCTTATTTATCAGCGAATTAAGGGAAAAAGGATTGCCTTATGCTCTTAAAAGGGTGGTCAATCTTATTTTACGTCCGATTAATGATCTGGTTGAAAGCCGCGTTTCTCTAATTGAATTGCGGTATGGGATATTGCCAAAAATTTTGCCTGATTTCTCTTCGGGTCCTGATAAATTTTACCAGTCAAATCTGGTAAAATCAGCCAGGGAGTTCTGGCTCCAAAATAAACCAGGCAGCTTTGATCTGGACGGCCAAAAGATTACGAGAAAAGAAATTTTTATATACGGCGGGCCTGACTCGAAAATTATTTGTCCTGTTTGCCAAAAATCAGAGTGGCTTTCAAGAATCAGGCAGAAAAATTTATTTTCGCCGCATTTCTGCAAGCGGAGCAAATTGGGCGAAGTTTTGTGTTCCAGGCAGGGAGACGAAATGTGGACTCATTGCCATCAAAATTTTGATTTTTCTTTTGGCTGCGACGCCAAACTGCCGGCTGCCAAATGCCTCTATCTCATACACAAGGGGAAAGAAAATTTTCTTAATCCCCGCTGCGAGCCCTGGCTTTTGGTTATGAGGAGACGTCTGGCTTTTGCCTGCCAGGTTGACGTGGCTGACAGCGCTCGCGGCATTAACTGGTCTGACTACGACTTTGTCTTTACAATAAACGGCGGGAATAATCCGAAATTTTCTAGGCCAAACATTCCGATTATTATGTACGGCCACGACTTTTGGCCATTATCAAACAAAGGATTTCAGTGGGTTATAGACTGGATGAAGCCTGATATTTTTATGGCTTCGGACATCAGCCAGTGGAAAAAGAATTTCAGTTTTCCAGTCCGGACAAGATTCGTTTTTTACCCGCTTTTTGAATCATCTTTTTTCTCCCGGCCCAACTTAGCCGGCAAGAGACTTGATCTTTTGCTGGTCGGCGCCAAAGCGTCTTTGGTTTACAAGGCGCGGGCAGAGCTTTTAAAGCAGATTGAGCAATTTGCCAAGGGCCTTGGCCGGCGCTACAAAATTGAAATTTCCACGGCCAACGGCTCCAACAACGTTCTAAGAGAAGGGAGCTTGATTAAGAAAGACGCCGAATCCGGCCAGACAATCCGTCTTTTGAATAAATGGTCGGAATATTTGGGTTCGGCCCGCTACGCGATTTTTGGCGGAACTCTTTACCCGAGTTTAACCTATAAGCATTATGAGTTTTTGGGCTCTGGCGCCATACCGATTTTTCCGGAAACTCCCGATTTGAAATTTTTGAATATCAGGCCTTTTGAGCATTACATTCCTCTTTCAGCTGTTTTAGGAGATAACGAAAAATTGTCTCATTTTTTGGACAATTACGACAAGTATAAATACATTGCCCGGAACGGGGTAAGATGGTATAAAGAATACTCCGATAAGATGATTTTTAACGATTTTGAAGACTTGGTCGGCGAAATTACCGATAATAAATTTCCTAAAAGATTAATTTAAAAAAAATAAAATATATGCCAAAAAAAATTTTAATTACGGGAGCTGCCGGCTTTGTCGGCCATCACTGCGTTGACCACTTGCTGAAAAACACTGATTTTAACATCGTGGTTCTGGATTCGCTGAATTACGCCGGCGAAATGAACAGAATAACCGACAGCGAAGTTTTTAGCCATGAAAGAGTCAAATTCGTCTGGCACGATTTGCGGGCTCCTGTTTCCAGAACCGTCAATAAGCTGCTTGGCGATTTGGATTACTGCGTGCATTTTGCCGCCGAAAGCCACGTTGACAAAAGCTTGGAAGACAGCGTTCCTTTTGTTCAGAGCAATGTGCTGGGAACGGCAAACTTGCTGGAATACTTCAAGCATTTTCAGCCGCAATGCAAAATTATAATATTTTCCACAGACGAGGTTTTCGGCCCGGCCGCAGAAGGAGTTTATTTTAAGGAAGACGACAGCTTCAAGCCGTCAAATCCTTATTCGGCTTCCAAAGCCGGCGAAGAAATGATCGCTTATTCTTTTGCTCACGCTTTCGGCTTGCCGATTTCCATTGTCAGATCAATGAATATCGTGGGCGAGCGCCAATTTCCGGAAAAGTTTGTGCCCAAGACCATTAAAGCCATTTTAAACAACGAAAAAATTATGCTGCACGGCCGGGGAAGAAACGATTTGTCTTCAAGGTGCTGGATACACGCCAGGAACGTGGCTGACGCTTTGCTCTTTTTGCTGGACAGGGCGAAAAAAGAGGAGTTCTATCACATTGTGGGCGAAGAGCGAAACGTTTTAGAAATAGCCGACTGGATTTCAGAGGTAATCAGGGACCGAAAAATCAAGGACGACGAGATTGAGTGGGTTGATTATGAAATTGCCCGATCGGGCCATGATAAGAGATACGCGCTTTCCGGAGAAAAATTGGCAAAAATGGGCTGGCAGCCGCCGGTTGATTTGGAAGCCTCTGTTAAAAAGACGGTCAAATGGACATTAGAGCATCAAAAATGGCTGAATGTATGATGAAAAAAGTTAAATATAAAATCAAAAAATTAAAAGTCCATTTAGACGACCGGGGTTGGCTGGTTGAACTGCTCAAAGCCGATCAGATAGAAAAGCCGGTAAAGCAAATCCATATTTCTTCCATTAACCCGGGTTATGTCAGAGGGAATCATTACCATTTAAAAAGAATGGAGTGGTTTTTTGTCATTGCCGGCGAGACAGAGCTCGGGCTTGAAGACATCAAGACCAAAAAGAAAGTTCGTTTTAAGCTTTCTTCTAAAAATCCAAGAGTTATTACTATCTTTCCGAGAGTGGCTCACGCGGTAAAAAACATCGGTCAAGGCATGGCTTATTTTGTCAGCGCCCAGAGCGATATTTTCAATCCCAAAAAATCAGACAGGATTCTTTATAAAATTTTATGAAAGGAAATTTTATCCACAAAAAAAATTGCCGGATCTGTCAAAGCTCCAGCTTGCTGAAAGTTTTGGATTTGGGCCGAATGCCTTTGGCGAATTTGTTTTTAAAGAAAAGAGAGCTGCCAAAGCCTGAACTAAAATTTCCTTTAGCCGCTTACTTCTGTCAAAGTTGCGGGCTTTTTCAGATATTGGATGTTGTTAATCCAAAAATCCTTTTCCGGCATTACTATTATCTGACATCAACCAGCTCGCCTTTGGCCGACCATTTCGTGGCTTCTGGCCGAGAACTGGCGTCTAGATTTATCAAATCAAAAAAAGATTTATTTGTTGACATCGGCGGAAACGACGCTGTTTTGCTGGCCAGCTTAAAAAATAAATGCCGGGTTTTGAATGTAGAGCCGGCGCAAAATATAGCAAAAATATCTAGGGAAAAGGGCGTTGAAACAATGGAGGAATTTTTCGGCTCCAGCCTGGCCGAAAGAATTTTTAGAAAATACGGCTCGGCAAAAGTCGTGACAGCCAGCAACGTCATCGCCCAGATGGACGACCTCAAGGATTCTTTTATGGGAGTAAAAAAAATAATCGGCCAAACCGGAGTCTTTGTGCTTGAAGTTCATTGGGTCGCCAATTTGCTGGGATTGGCGGGCATTGGCGGTTTTGACCAGATTTACCATGAGCACCTTTCTTATTTTTCCCTGACAGCGCTAAAGAAGCTGGTTGAAGCCGTTGGCCTGAAAATTTTTGACGTAAAATTGATTCCGATTCACGGAAAATCTTTGAGAGTTTATGCCGCGAAATCTCGCAAGGCCGCAGGTTCGGTTAAGAATTTTTTGCAGAAAGAAAAAGATTTGGGCCTGGACAAAGCCAAAACTTATATTGATTTTGCCGAGAGGGTGGAGCAGAACAAAAAAGAATTAAAGGATTTGCTTTTGAAGCTGAAAAAGGAGAATAAAAAAATTGTCGGCTACGGCGCTCCGGCCAAAGGCAATATCTTGCTCAACTATTTTGGGATAGACAATAAAATCCTGGACTTTATCATTGACGATTCTCCTTTAAAGCAGGGGACGTATGCCCCGGGTAGCCATATTCCGGTTTTTTCTCCAGCCAGATTAAGGGAAAATCGGCCAGATTATTTATTGGTTTTGGCCTGGAATTACGCTAAATCAATTTTTGAAAAAGAAAAGAAATTGCATGATCAGGGAGTCAAATTTATTATTCCGGTTCCCAAAGTAAAAATTACTTGATTTATTATGAAGATATGCTTAATCAAGCCGCCGCAAATTACGCCATTGGAATGGGGCAGACAAGCCCCTTTGCAGCCTTTGGGTTTGGCTTATTTAGCCGCTGTTTTGGAAAAAGACCATGAGGTGTCTATTCTTGACGCGCAGGCTGAAGCGTGGGATCAGGTCAAAAAAATCGGCGATAAATATTATTTCGGCTTGCCGCCAGAAGAAATAGAAAAGAAAATTAAAGATCTTAATCCTGAATTGGTAGGTATTTCCGTTCAGTTTTCAATTGACGAAGAAAGCTCGCTGGCTGTGGCCAAGTTAGTAAAGTCAATCAATAAAAAAATAATAACGGTTTTGGGCGGCCCGCATTGTTCGGTCAGGCCATTAGATGTCCTTTCAAATCCTGACGTGGATTTCGTCGTTCTGCGCGAAGGCGAAGAAACGTTTTTTGAGCTAGCCAGGGAATTGGCCGGCGGCAATTACGGGTCTTTGGAAAAAGTTTTGGGCATAGCCTACAAAAAAGACGGCCAGCCGTTCTTTACTCCTCCGAGGCCCTTTATCCAGAATCTTGATCTGCTTCCGCTTCCGGCCCGGCATTTGCTGCCTATGGAGAAATATTTTCAGGCGGCTGAAAGCGGCCAAGTTCCCAGGGATATTTATACTTTCAGTCCGCGTTGGGCGAGCGTCATTACGAGCCGGAGTTGTCCTTACAATTGCGCTTTTTGCAGCGTGCATTTGTCAATGGGCAGAGGCTTCAGGCCAAGGAGTCCTGAAAATGTCGTTGAGGAAATTGAGCAATTGGTTAGGGATTACCGCATAGAACATATAAATTTTGAAGACGATAATATGACGTTGGATAAAAAGAGATTTAAAGATATTTGCGATTTGATGGTTGCCAGAAACATCAAGATTACCTGGAGCACGCCCAACGGCATCAGAGCCGACGCCATAGACGAGGAGCTGGTTCAAAAGATGAAAAAATCCGGATGCAAAAGAGTGGTCGTGTCTCCAGAGTCCGGCGTTCAAAGAGTGGTCAGCCAAATTATAAAAAAGAATCTGGATTTAAAGAAAATAGAGGAAGCGGTGGCGCTTTTTAAAAAACACGGGATTGAAGTTGACGCTTCTTTTGTGGTCGGCATGATAGGGGAAACGAAAAAAGACATTTGGGCCACCATTCGCTACGGCTTAAAGCTCAAACGGCTGGGCATGAGCAAGGCTGGATTCAATATCGCCACGCCGCTCTACGGAACAGAGCTATACGAGTTGGCCAAACAGAAGAATTATTTAAAAAAAGATATGTCAAGCTCCCTTCTCTCGCCATCCTCCTGCCTTATTGATACGCCCGAATGGACCGGGCAGGAAGTAAGGGCTTTCTGCGCTTTAGGCAATTGGCTGGTCAATTATAATTTGCGGGAAAAGATTTTAAAAGGCTTTTCCGGATTTCATAAGTATTTTAAACATATCGGGAAATTATTAAATTTATGAAAAGAGAACTAAAAGAAGCAATCAGTCTTTCTAAAGGAGCTTTGCAAACTTTGGCCTTTAGGGCGTTAAGAAGGCGGCCAAAATTGCGCGGAATGGTTTACGAAATTACAGATCTTTGCAATTCGCGCTGCCGGCATTGCAGTATTTGGCGACAGAAACCGGCTCCCAATCCTTTAACTCCGGCTGAGATTGAAAAGATATTCCAAGACCCGTTTTTCAGAAATTTGAAAGAGGTTATTATCACCGGGGGCGAGCCTATGGTCAGGCCGGATTTGGAAGAAATTGTTTTCATCCTGCGAAAATATATTCATCCCGACGCCATTATAAGTTTGAGCACCAACGGCATCCTGCCGGAAAGAGCCATTAAAGCAATAAAAACATTTTTGGCCGCTGGTATGCGTCTGGTGGCCGGCGTGTCTCTTGACGGCATCGGTCAAAAACATGATGAAATCAGGGGAATTAAGGGCAACTTCCAAAAAGTGGATTTCTTGCTGCACGAGTTAAAGCTGCTGCAGAACCAATATAAAGACAGCTTTAGCGTTACAGCGGGATTCACTTTTTCTCCTCTGACCTTTGGCTCAATGGAAGAGGTGAAAAATTACGTTGAAAGCTTCGGATTTTATTTTTTGCCCCAGGTCTACGAAGAAGTTTCTTATTACTCAAACGAAAACGGCGTTAGGTCCGATAAAAGCGAAGAGCTAATCAAGGCTATCCAGGAGTTCCCGCCTTCTTTTCAAAAGGAAATGATGCTGATGGCGGTCAAGGGTTTGCCTTTTAAATTTAGCTGCTCCAGCATGAACACATTTTTCCTTTTGCACAGCAACGGCGATATTTCGCCTTGTCTGCGCTACAGCCACTTAAAACTCGGCAATCTTAAGAATCAATCAATTGAAGAAATTTGGCAAAGCAAAGCTGTCAAAGACGCGAGAAAAATGATTAAAAACTGCAATAAATGCTACAATACCTGGGCGACTGGTTGGAGCATGGAAACCTGGTTTCCGCCATTCTTGCCTTTGCTGGCCAAGGTTTATTGCCTGAAGAAAAAATCAGCCAAAAGCAAAAAACAATGAGAGTCACTTTTATATTAACCAGCTATTCCAGAAAACCCATTGGCGGTTTCAGGGTAGTATATGAATATGCCAACCGATTGGTTAAGAGGGGCTATCGGGTTAATATAGTTTATTGCAAGCGATTAAAAAATATACCTGAATCTTTGGGTCCGTTGAAGAGATTAAAGTCGGAAATTTATTATTTATACAAGATTTTATTTAAGCCAAAGCCTGACTGGCAGCTAATTGATTCCAGGATAAAAACTTTTCACGTTCCAGAGCCTGAAGCAAGATATATTCCCGAAGCTGACGCGGTTTTTGCCACTTATTGGGCAATCGCAGAATATATGGAAAAGTATCCCGAGGAAAAAGGAAGAAAATGCTATCTTTTCCAGCATTATGAAACTTTCGGCAGCAAGGATACGGGAGAGGTTGCCGCTACCTGGCTGTCGTCTTTTCCCAAGATAATTATTTCCAAATGGCTTTATGACATAGGCCTCTCTTTTAACGCCAAGGATATGGTTTATATTCCCAATGGCATAGACCATGATCATTTTAAGATGACCGCGGCTATAAAAGATCGGCCGGCTCGCGTTGCAATGATGTATTCGGAAATTCCTTGGAAAGGCGCTTGGGACGGCATATCAGCCATTGATTTGGCCAAAAAGCAATTTCCCGACTTGCAAGCTGTTTTATTTGGCGTTGGAAAAAGAGCCAGAGATATTCCGAGCTGGATTGAATATCGCGAAAATCCCGGCCAAAAAGAGCTGTCAGAGAGTATCTATAATTATAGCTCAATATGCTTGTGCCCAAGCCATACCGAAGGATTTGCCTTGCCGCCGGCTGAAGCTATGTCCTGCGGCTGCGCCGTGGCAACGACTGATTGCGGCGGGATAAAAGACTTCTGCCAAAACGAAAAAACCGCTCTGATTTCTCCCGTCAGACAGCCCGAAGCTTTAGCCAAAAACCTTATTAGATTTTTGGAAGACGACGGCTTGAGGATCAAGATCGCTCAAGCGGGCTATGATTATATCCAGCGGTTTTCCTGGGAAAACAGCCTTGATTTAATGGAGAATTTTTTAAAAAAATATGGCAACGCCGAAAGTTTCAATAGTAATTCTTAACTGGAATAATTATAAAGATACGAAAGAGTGTCTGGAATCTTTGGAGAAGATCACTTACCCCAATTTTGAATTGGTGGTGGTTGATAACGGCTCCAGCGATAATTCCACCAAGAATATCCAGAAAGAATTCCTGCGGCATATTTTTATTTACAATAATGACAACTTGGGCTATGCCGGCGGGATTAACGCCGGCATAAGGCGGGCTTTTGACAACGGAGCGGATTACATTTTCACTATGAACAACGATATGCTGGCTGACAAAAGTTTTTTGGAGCCCCTGATTGAGGTAATGGAGAAAGACGAAAAAATAGGTTTGGCTGGACCAGCCACTTATTGTTATCCAGCCAAAGAAAAATTATATACCGCTGGCGAAATGATAAAATACTGGAAGGGGGGAGTAAGGCAGATCGGTCTGCCAAAAGATGTTGTGGAAGTTGACTGCTTGGGCGGCTGTTTTCTGATTAAAAGAGAGGTGATAGAAAAAATCGGCTATTTTTACGAACCTTATTTTCTTGATTTTGAGGAGACCGAATACTGCCTGCGAGCTGCCAGGGCCGGTTTTAAAATAGTCAGCCACCCCAAATCAAAAATCTGGCATAAGGTCAGCTTGACTCTGAACAAGATTCCAGCTTCTTCAGCCTACTATTATTACCGGAACAAACTTTTGTTTGTCAAAAGAAACGCCCCTTTTTACATTAAATATCCTTTTTATTTTTACGGCAGTTTGTATCTTGTTTTAAAAATCGCTGAAAATTTGGCCAAGGGCGACAAAACAATGGCTTTTTCCATTAAAAATTCTTTGACTGACTTTTGGCAAGGCAATTTTTGTAAAGGCAATCCGATTAAAAAATATGAATAACCAGCCGCTAAAAATTTTAATTATCCACACCTGGGGCATCGGAGATCTGATTATGTTCACGCCGGCCTTAAGATTGATCAGACAAAATTTCCATGAAGCCCAAATTGATATCTTGATCACTGATAAGCCGGTTTCAGCCCAGGTACTGGAGGAAAACAGGACGGTTAACAAAATTATTACTTTTTATTGGAAAGAAGGAAGTTTTTTTGAAAAATTAAAACTGATTTCTGAATTAAGAAAAGAGAAATACGACTGGGCCGTTGTCACCAGCTGGACCAATCAATTCAAGGGCGGGTTGCTGGCATATTTTATCGGCGCCAAAAACCGGATAGGAGTTTATAAAAGATTCAAATCTCCTTTTTATACCAAGCAGGCGCCGGGAAAGGAAAGCCGGCCTCGGAGAGAGACTAATCTGGCTCTGGTCAGTCTTATGGGAATTAAAGCCGGGGAAAGGCCTGAAGAATTTTTTGAATTCAGCGCCGAAGACGCGGAGTTTGCCAGGGAGTTTGTTCAAAAATCGCCAGGTCCGTTAGATAAAGTTTTAATCGGCTTTCATCCCGGAGCCGAACCTGTTCATCGGTATTTGCTTTGGCCCAAGGATTATTTTGTGGCGCTGGCGAAAAAAATAACAGAGAATTATAAAAACGCGGTTTTGCTGGTTTTTGCCGGTCCCGGGGAAAAAGATATTTGTGATCAAATACTGGCCGAAGTCAAGGAAAATATTCTTTTAGCCAGCGATCTGTCCTTAAAGCAGGTGGCGGCTTTAATAGACGTTTGCCGGGTTTTTGTGGCTTCAGACAGCGGCTTGGCCCAAGTAGCTTCAGCCACCAGAACAAATTTGATCACGATTTTCGGGCCGTCGGAATCGCGCTTGTTCGCTGGCCAAGGTCCGAGAGTCAAGGTTTTTCAGGCTGAATGTCATCATCCTTATCAGGAAAACCGCCAGCACGCCTGCTTAAAAAAAATAACGCCGGAAATGGTTTTTCATGAGCTTAAAAAATTTTTATGAAGATAATTTTAATAATTCCGCCGTCTCCTTTTTTAGGAGACCAAAAAAGGAACCCTTCTCTGGGAGTAATGTATATAGCCGCTTTTTTGGAGAAGCAGGGTTATGATGTTGGCATATCCGATTTGAGAAATTTGAAGGAGGAATATTGGCTGGATAAAGCGCCAGTAGCCGATGTTTACGGCCTGACCGCGGCTACGCCGGAATATCCTTTGGCGGTAAAAATAGCCCGTCATTTGAAATCGCGGGACAAAAAATGCTTGATTGTTTTAGGCGGCATTCACGCGACAGCGGACAAAAATAATTTAGACCCTGTTTTTGATTCAGTTATTACCGGCGAGGGAGAACTGGCAATGCTGGATTTGCTGAAAGATTTTGAAAAAGGGTCAAGTAAAAAATATTATCAGGGATCTTTTATAGAAAATCTGGACGAATTGCCTTTTCCAGCTCGGCATTTGTTGCCCCTTGACTCTGTTTTTTCAGATAAACTTTGCATTAAAGGGGAAATGGCGACTTCCATTATCGCCAGCCGAGGATGCCCTTATAATTGTTCTTTTTGCGCTTCTAAGGCTATGTGGGGCAGAAAAGTTAGATTTCGGAGTCCGGACAACGTCATTGCCGAGATCAAGGAAGTTATTGAAAAATATAATGTCCGCCAATTCAGGTTTCAGGACGACACCATAGCCGCCAATAGAGACTGGCTGTTTGAGCTTGCAGAGAAAATGAAGCCCTTAAATATTGTCTGGCGCGCCAACAACAGAGTCAACTGTTCCCAGAAAGATATTCTTTTGGCTATGAAAGAGGCCGGCTGTTATGAAATTGATTACGGTATAGAGAGCCTGTCGGAAAACGTGCTGAAAATAAACAATAAATTGATAAAAGTAGAAGATATTTACGCCGCGGTCAAAACCGCCAAGGATGTCGGGCTGAAGATCAGATTATTTTTTATGATCGGTTTGCCTGGCCAGAACAAAGACGAAGGCGATAAAATAATAAAATTTATTGAGGAGGTAAGGCCGGACGGAGTTGACGTGTCAACCTTGATACCTTTTCCGGGCTGCGATATTTACAACGATCCCTCAAAATACAACATAGAAATTTTAAACAGAGATTTCAGCTCTTACGTTTTTACTCTCGGGCTGTACGGAGACGAAGCGGAAAAAGACTTTATTTTTAAGCACGATATTTTAAGCAACGAAGAATTAAAGCAAGAAAGGCGGAAAATCCTTGAATATATCAGGAATTACAACTTGACATTAAACAAATAAGTATGTATTATTAAACGAGTATGCAGGAAGAAATCAGAGCGCAATTCAACCAGAATATTGAGCTTCACAAAAGGTCTTTGGAAGGGCTGGTTCCCAAAATCGTTCAAGCCGCTGATTTGATTATCAAGGCTTACGAGGCTGGAAACAAATTATTGCTTTGCGGCAACGGAGGTTCGGCCGCCGATTGCCAGCATTTGGCCGCTGAATTTGTCGGCCGCTTCAAAAAAGAAAGAAAGGGCCTGCCAGCCATTGCCTTGACAACAGACACCTCTATAATGACTTCGGTGGCTAATGACTATTGGTATGATTTTCTGTTTGCCAGGCAGGTTGAGGCCCTAGGCCAAAAAGGAGATGTCTTGCTGGCTATTTCCACCAGCGGAAACTCCACCAATATCGTCAGAGCGGTTGAAATGGCGAATTTTGAGGGATTAAAAACAATCGGGCTTTTGGGCGGGGCCGACGGCGGGAAATTGAAAGATTTGGTGCAGGTTCCCCTGATTGTTCCCTTTGACGGTTCAGATAGGGTGCAGGAAGTCCATATTTTAATCGGCCATATCATCTGCAGTTTAATAGATTCTCATTTTTCTAAATAATTATATGGAACAATTTTTAAATATCGTTAAAAATTTCAAAAATCTAAAGATTTTAGTGGTGGGCGATGTTATGCTTGACGAGTACGTCAAGGGAGATGTCAATCGGATTTCTCCGGAAGCTCCCATTCCCGTTTTAGACATTAAAGACATTTTTTATACCCCGGGCGGAGCGGCTAATACGGCTTGCAACGCGAGTTCTCTGGGAGGGAAAGTTTTTCTGGCCGGAGTCATAGGCGGGGAGGATAAAGGCAAACTTTTGACAAAACTTTTAAGGGAAAAAGGAATTAATACCGACGGAGTTTTTATTGAAGAAAACCGAAAGACCACAACCAAAACCAGGGCCGTGGCTAGGTCCCAGCAGCTGGTCCGTCTTGACTGGGAAGACAAAAATCCTATTTTGCCGGAGACCGAACAAAAAATCATTAATTTTGTTTCAGCCAGCGTCAAAGACGTCAACGCACTTATAATTTCCGATTACGCCAAGGGAGTCATCACTCCAGTCTTGGCCAGGAAACTTTTGGATATTGCTTTTCATGCTAATATCCAATGCTTTGTTGATCCAAAGGGAGAGGATTATTCAAAATATCGGGGATGCGGCATTGTTACGCCCAATGAGAAAGAGCTGGCTCAAGCTTTAAAGCTGGAGATTAAAGACGACCAAACCGTTATCCAGGCCGGGAAAATGCTTTTGGCTCATGTGATGTGCGAAAACGTGCTGGTGAAAAGAGGAGGAAAAGGAATGATGCTTTTTGAGAAAAACGGAAATATAATTTTATCTCCGGCCACTAATAAAAGCGCTGTTGATGTTTCCGGAGCCGGCGATACGGCTATTGCCGCTTTTGTTCTGGCGCGGACAGGCGGCGCCAGCTTGAAAGAAGCAATGGATATTGCCAGCTGCGCCTGCGGCATTGAAGTCGGCAAAGCCGGCACAGCCGTTGTCTTGCCCGAAGAGCTGGAAGAAAGCATTAAAACCAATTTGTCTTAATGGCCAGTCAAAAAATAAAAAACCGGAAAGAAATCGTCCGGATTGTTAAAAATCTTAAAAAACAAGGCAAGAAAATCGTAACCTATAACGGCTCTTTTGATCTTTTGCATTCGGGACACATTACTTCTCTGGAAGAAGCGAAAAGCCGCGGCGACATACTTATTGTTCTTTTGAACAGCGACCAGTCGGTGAAATCATACAAGGGCCCGACGCGGCCGATAATTCCCGAAGGCGAAAGAGCCAGAATGCTGGCGGCTTTAGCCTGCGTGGATTATCTTGTTCTTTTTGACGAGATAAATCCGAAAAAGATATTGTCTGAAATAAAATCCAATGTCCACTGCAACGGCGCTGATTGGGGCAGAGACTGCGTGGAAAGGGAGGCAGTGGAGAAAAACAACGGAATAATATATATTTTAAAATGGGCGCCCGGTTTTTCAACGACCAGATTGATTGAAAGCGTCCAGAAAGCCTGCGCCAGCCAAGAAGTTAAAGCGGTTTTTTTTGACCGAGACGGCACAATAAATTATAACCGGCCCGAGTATCTCCACAAAATAGAAGATTTCAGGTTTGTTAAGGGCGCGATACCGGCTCTTTTGAAATTAAGCAAAACAGATTACAAGATTATCATTATCACCAATCAATCGGGCATTGGCCGGGGATATTTCAAAGAAAGCGATTTTCAAAAGCTGACCAAATGGCTGATTAGCTATCTTAAAAAACGGAAAATCAGGATTGATAGAGTTTATCATTGCCCCCATGATCCGGAAGCAGGCTGTTCCTGCCGGAAGCCGGCAATTGGCATGCTGACGAAGGCGGTCAAAGAGCTCGGCGTCAGTTTAAATCATAGCTGGATTATTGGCGACGACGAAAGGGACGTCATTATGGGCAGGGAGGCGAACGTCAAAACAATAAAACTCGGAGAAAAAATGAAGAAAAGTTTCAGGCTTCAGCCTAATTTTTACGCTAAGAATTTAGGCGAAGCGGTTAAAATTATTTGCGCCAAATGAAAATCAAAGGAGACAAAAGCTATATTTTCCACCGGCGGCTGGACTATGCCTATCCGATTATTACTCATGGAAAAGGAATTTACCTTTATGACGAGGAGGGTAAACGTTATATTGATGCTTGCGGCGGGGCTATTGTGGCGAATTTAGGGCACGGCTTAAAAGGAATCGCCAGGGAAATCGGAAAATTAGCCGCAAGGTTTAATTATCTTCACGGCTCCCAGTTTACGACCAGAGTAATGGAAGATTATGCCCGGAATTTGGTAAAAACAGCCCCCAAGGGATTAAATAAAGTTTTTTTTGTTTCCGGCGGTTCGGAAGCAGTAGAATCGGCGATAAAATTGGCCAGGCAATACCATTATGACGCCGGAAGCAAATCAAAATATAAGATAATCTGCCGGCAGCCGGCTTATCACGGCTCAACGATTTTAACTTTATCTTTGTCCAGCAAGCCGGGTATGAGAAAACCGCAGGAGCCTTTTATTCTGAAATTTCCGACGATTCCCGCTCCCTTTTGCTACCGGTGTCCTTTTGGCAGAGCTTATCCTGGCTGCGGTTTAAAATGCGCCAAAGCATTAGAAGAGACTATTAAAAAAGAAGGGCCAGAAACCGTTTGCGCTTTTATCGCAGAGCCGGTAATCGGAGCTTCTATCGGAGCTGTGGTGCCGCCTTTTGAATATCTTTCCGCTGTCAAAAAGATTTGCGCCAAATACAACGTGCTTTTGATTTCAGATGAAGTAATGTCCGGGTTCGGCCGGACCGGAAAATGGTTTGCCTCGCAGCATTTCAATTGTGCGCCGGATATCGCGGTAATAGGCAAGGGGATTGGCGGCGGTTTTGTGCCTCTGGCAGCCGTCTTTTGCCAGGAAAAGATTTTAACGACTATCAAAAAGGGGAGTGGAAATTTTATTCACGGCTTTACTTTTGAAAACAATCCTTTTACAACCGGTGTGGGCCAGTTAGTCTTAAGGTACGTTAGAAAACGCCAGCTCGTTGAAAAATGCGCCAAAATGGGAAAATATCTTATGACACAACTTAAAACATTAGATAAAATTAGCATTGTTGGCGATGTCCGCGGGCTGGGCCTTTTGACAGCCGTGGAGTTTGTTCAAAACAAAAAAACAAAAAAGCCTTTTTCGCGTGAAAACCATCTGGCGGAAAAAATCGTCCAGGCGGCGATGAGAAAAGGTCTGAATTTGTATTTTGCCGTTGGCTTTGAAAGGGGTCAGGGAGACGCGGTAATGGTCGCTCCGCCCCTGACGGTGACCAAAAAAGAAATTGATAAAATTGTCGCTATTTTTAAAGAAGCAATAAATGAAGGAGCATCAAATTCATAAATTTTCCAATAAACTCCTGCAAAGATCTGTTTTTCCTCATTTGAAAAAATATATTAGCTGGCAGCTGGGCCAAGATAAATTTGAATATGAAGCAAACGGCTATTCTTTCGCTCCCTTGTCCATAAACCTTGACCTGACGACTGCCTGCAACAACCAATGCCCCTTTTGCATAGACAAGCTTGTTTTAAATACCGGAAAAATTTTGGACTTTAATTATTTATCCGGCCTGATAAAAAAATGGAGTAAAGACGGCTTAAAATCGGTCATCATCCTGGGAGGAGGGGAGCCGACCATTTATCCTGATTTTGAAAAAGTAATTCAGCTTTTGAAAGAACACGGCCTGCAGATAGGAATTGTGACTAACGGGCTTCAGATGCAGAGAATAGAAAACGTCGGCGATTTATTCCGAGAAAAAGATTGGATCAGGCTTTCTCTTGACGCCGGAACTGACGAAACTTTTCAGAGGCTTCATCTACCGCGCCTGAAAATAACTCTGGAAAAAATTTTGGATGATGTTTCCAGACTAAAGAAAAAAAATCCCAAACTGCAGATTGGTTTTTCCTTTCTGGTAATACCGGGCAGCGTTTGCTCTGGCATTAAGCTTGCCGATAATCTTGGCGAGATTTTTTCGGCCGCTCAAAAAGCCAAAGAGTCGGGCTTCTCTTACCTTTCTTTGAAACCTTTTATAAATTTTGACATCTCCCGCCAGACCGATTTTCCAGCCGATCGGCTTGAGGAATTAAAAAGTCAGGTGAAAAAAGCCAAAGAGGAGTGCGATGATGAAAATTTTAAAGTGATGGAAAGCGTCAATCTTTTAGCTCTGCTTGAGGCTAAAGATCTGGAAAACCAGGAAAAATGCAAAACCTGCCATTACCAGTTTTTCCGGCTGGCGGTTATGCCTGACGGAGTTTTTATTTGTCCTTTGTGGCGGGGAGTAAAACTCAAAGAAGCCCGCATTCAAGACGCCAACAGAGAAATAAACGACGAGTATTTTTCAGAGCTTCATAAAAACAGAGTCAGAGCGATAAAAGAATTTAACGCCCAGAAAATTTGCGCTCATTCTTTTTGCCTGCCCAATTCTTCAAACCAAATGATAGACGAACTGATCAAGAATAAGCAGGTCAGAGAAAAATTGGGGCCAATAGACGATTTCAACGATTATTTTTTATGATTTCAGTAATTATTCCCTGCCGCAACGAGCAAAATTATATCGCCCAATGCCTGGACTCAATCGTTTCCCAGAATTTTCCCAAAGAGAATCTGGAAGTTTTGTTGGTGGACGGCAATTCGCAGGACAAGACAAAAGAAATTGTCCAAGACTACATTCAGAAATATCCCTTTTTGAGGCTTTTGGAAAATCCCAGAAAATTTGCGGCGTTTGGATTGAATATCGGAATAAAAAAAGCCAGCGGCGAAATTATCGTCAGGATGGACGCCCACGCAGCTTACCAAAAAGATTATGTCTCAAAATGCGTAAAATATCTGAAAGAATACGAGAAGGCTGATAATGTCGGCGGAGCGATCAAGACTTTGCCAGCCGAAAATACTTTGGCCGCCAAAGCTATTGCCATTATTTTATCCGGTCGGCTGGGGGCGGCCAGCTCTTTCAGGCTTGGTTCAGATAAGGTTATGGAAGTTGATACGGTTTTTGGCGGCTGTTTTAGGAAAAAGATTTTTGACAAAATCGGTTTTTTTGACGAGAGAATGGCTAGGGCCCAGGATATTGAATTCAATAAAAGGCTGATAAGGTCTGGCGGAAAAATTATCTTGGCTCCGGATATTTTGGCTGTTTATTATCCGGAATCAACTCTTTTGGGCTTTTGGAAACATAATTTTCAAGACGGATTCTGGGTTATTTACCCCTTAAAATTCGGCGTAAGGTATTTCTCTTTGAGGCACCTGCTTCCTTTGGCCTTGACCGGAGCAGTTCTCTTTAGCTTGTTTTTAAGCCTTTTTTTATTTTTGGGAAAAGTCCTGTTTGTTCTGGCCTTCGGCCCTTATCTTTTTTTCGTTTCCCTGCTTTGCCTGCAGATTTCGTTCAAAAGAAAGGAGGGATTAAAGATTTTTCCTTATTTGATATTGGCTGTTTTTTGTCGGCATTTTGGCTACGGTATAGGCTCCTTATTTGGCATGATAAAAATACTCAAAGAGAAGTTGCATGAGGTCGGACATCATGCAAAACCTTATACGAAATAATTTTATGGAAGAAAGAAAAGAAGTTGAAATCAAGCACTATGATCAAAAGGCTGAAAAGATTTCCGAAGAATATTTTTTTGAGAAGTTTAAGTCGCCGGAATTGGCAAGCTTTAAGTTTGTTTACGGGCTTTTAAAAAAGCGCTGCCAAGATAAAATAGTTTTGGATTACGGCTGCGGCAATGGCGTTCATGCTCTTGCCATAGCCAAAATGGGCGCGCGAAAAGTTATGGCCATTGATTTGTCGGAAAAGTCGCTGGAAATTGCCAGACGCCTGGCTCCCAATGTTGAGTTTTTGGTTATGGATTGCGAAAAAATGGATTTTCCGAATAATTATTTTGACGTTATTTTTGACGGCGGCATTTTTTCTTCTCTGGACCTGAAATTAGCTTATCCGGAATTGGCCAGGGTTTTAAAGCCGCAGGGCTTATTGATTGGTATTGAGACTTTTGGCCATAATCCCATTGCCAATCTATATAGAAAGTTTAATAAATTGGCCGGTAAAAGAACGAGCTGGGCGGTAAACCATATTTTGCAGGAAAAAGATTTCAAACTTGCTGAAAATTATTTCCAGAAAATTGAGGCTGAATATTTTCATTTAATCTCGTGGCTAGCTTTTCCTTTTTTAAAGTTGCCTGGCGGAAAAATTCTTTTAAGAATGTCTGAAACGGCTGATAAAATTTTTCTTTCCATTCCTTTTTTCAAAAAATACGCCTTTAAAGTAGTGTTCGTTTTTTATGGCAAAAAGATTATTTGATGTTATTTTTTCGTTTTTGGGGCTGGCTGTTGTCTGGCCGGTTTTGATTTTGCTGGCGGTTTTAATTAAAAAAGAATCCACGGGGTCGGTTTTTTATTGCGGCCAGAGAGCGGGCAAAGGAGGCAGGCCGTTTAAAATGCTTAAGTTTCGGAGCATGGTTGTAGACGCTGATAAAATCGGCGGACCTTCAACGTCTGGCGACGATCCTCGGCTGACTAAAACCGGCAAATTTTTAAGGAGACACAATCTGGATGAGCTTCCTCAACTGATTAATATATTGAAGGGAGAAATGAGTTTTGTCGGGCCAAGACCCGAGGTGCTTTCAGAAGTGGAAACTTACGACGAAGAAACTAAAAGGATTATTTTGTCCGTAAGGCCCGGGCTGACCGATTTGGCTACGTTGGAAGATGTTCATGAAGAAGAAATTTTAAAAGGAAGCCCGGATCCTCACGAAGCTTATTGCCGGTTAATCAGGCCTAAAAAACTGGCTTTAGCCAAAGAGTACGTCCAGAAGAGATCCTTCTGGCTGGATATCAAAATAATTCTCAAAACTCTTCGCGCCGCCATTTTTTAAAAGGTTTCGGTAATTGATTTTTAGGGAAATTCAGTTATAATGGCGAATATGGCGCATTATCTGGCGGATGAAATCAAGGGAATAAGGCGAGA
The DNA here is from genome assembly GCA_043807085.1 of bacterium. GTDB lineage: Bacteria > Patescibacteriota > Minisyncoccia > Minisyncoccales > JAZDGI01 > JAZDGI01. The sequence goes on from JAZDGI010000012.1 coordinate 46,672, forward strand.
TATTTTGGAAATACTTTACAGGACAAAAAGCCCTCATATCGGCTCTTGTTTTTCAATGGTTGAATTATTGACGGCTTTGTATTTTAAGATATTGAAGATTGATCCCAAAAACCCGGCCGACCCAAATCGGGACAGGTTTGTTTTGAGCAAGGGGCATGGCGCGCCGGCTCTTTACGCGGTTCTGGCAAAAAGAGGGTTTATCGGCAAAGAAGCTTTGGCTGGTTTTGCCAAAGACGGCGGAACATTGGAGCAGCATCCGAACAGAAATGTTTCTCAAGGAATTGAAATTACTTCCGGCTCTTTAGGCCATGGATTGTCAATTGCCGCGGGCATGGCTCTGGCCGGAAAGTACGACAAAGCTAATTGGCGGGTTTTTGCTTTTTCCAGCGACGGCGACCTGGAAGAAGGTTCTTCTTGGGAAGCGATAATGTTCGCCGGTCATCATAAATTGGATAATTTAATAGCTATTGTTGATTATAACAAGCTTACGGCCATGGGCAGGATTAAAGAAATTTTAGACTTAGATCCTTTGGCGGAAAAGTGGCGGGCTTTTGACTGGGAAGTCAAGGAAGTTGATGGCCACAATATGGAAGAAATCATCAATGCTTTGGAAAATATTCCTTTCAAGAATGGGAAGCCGAGCTGTTTGATCTCTCATACTATAAAGGGCAAGGGTGTTTCTTTTATGGAAAACGACCCGAAGTGGCATGACAAATGCCCTGACGAGCAGGAATATGAAAAAGCCGCAGAAGAATTAAAATGATAGGCGATGAGGGATAAACCCTCATCTAAGATATTTCGTTTTCGCAAAGCGAAAACTCATATGAGAAAGGTTTTTTTTAAGACATTAGAAGATATCGCTAAAGAAGACAAAAGCATTTTTTTGCTGGCCGCTGACTTGGGCGTGAAGTTTTTCCAGAATTTTAAGGATATTGATCCCAAGAGAGCGATTAACGTCGGCGTGGCCGAGCAAAATATGATTGGCGTTGCCGCGGGATTGGCAATGTCAGGCAAGAATGTTTACTGCTATTCCATAATTCCTTTTTTGACAATGCGGGCTTTTGAGCAGGTTCGGGTTGATCTTTGCGGCCATAATTTAAACGTAAAATTGCTGGGAGCTGGCGGGGGATTGGTTTACGGCCTGGAAGGAATGACTCATCATGCTCTTGAAGACATTGCCATAATGAGGTCTTTGCCCAATATGACTGTGACAGCTCCGGGCGATGCCAAAGAAGCTGAAGCTTTGGCCATAGCTTCAGTAAATTTTTCCGGGCCTCTTTACGTTCGTTTTGGCCGCGATATAGATCCAGTTGTTCATAAGAATAATCCGGAGTTTAAAATCGGCAAGGGAATTGTTATAAATGAAGGAAAGGACATCTGTCTGATTGCAACCGGCAGTATGCTGTACCCGGCTGCAACTGTTCAGGAAATTTTAAAGGAAAAGGGATTTGCTCCCGGCCTTGTCAGCATGCACACTATTAAGCCGATTGACGAGGAACTGACAAAAGACTGCGCTAAAAAATATCAAGCCATTTTTACCCTTGAAGAACACAGCGTGATTGGCGGCTTGGGTTCGGCGGTAGCTGAAGTTCTGGCGGAATCTAATTATGGAAAAACCTTCAAAAGAATCGGTATTGCCGATCGTTATACTTTTCCTATTATCGGATCGCCTGACTATTTAAAGGAAAGGGCTGGGCTGTCGCCGGGAAAAATAGTCGAAACTATATTAAAAGATTTAAATAGGCGATGATTCGTTATATGAAGTACAAAGTAGATTTTATTAATTCAAGTTATCGTCGATATTATAAGGCTCACAGGAGAGAGATATTAAGGGCAATTGATAAATGTTTTTCTTTGGGCAATTTTGTTTTAAGGAAAGACGTTTTGGAGTTTGAAGGGAAACTGGCAAAATTTGTGGGGGTAAAGTACGCTGTTGGAGTTAATTCCGGGACAGACGCCTTGAAGCTTTCGTATAAAGTTTTAGGGTGCGGTCCGGGAGACGAGGTTGTTACTGTGGGACATACTTTTATCGCTTCTATTGAGGAAATTGTCCATTTGGGCGCAAAACCCATTTTGGTTGACGTCAAAGAAGACGGACTAATGGATGTTTCTAAAATTGAGAAAGCGATTACTAAAAAAACAGTAGGAATAGTTCCGGTTCATTTGTCTGGGAAAGTATGCGATATGGATGAAATTATGAGAATAGCTAAGAAATACAAGCTATGGGTTGTGGAGGATGCTTGCCAGGCCTTGGGAGCGTATTGGGGCACAAGACCAGCTGGGAGCATAGGAAACACAGGCTGCTTCAGTTTTATATCTCCAAAGACTCTGGGCGGCGCCGGAGATGCCGGCGGAATAGTTACTAACGATAGAAAATTATACGAAAAGCTGTTGTTGATGAGAAATCATTGGAATATCACTCAAGGGGCGCTGCATGGCGTTCAGCCCAAAGCGCCAAAAATTATGGATTGGGGATATAATACCAGGCTTGATAATATCCAGGCGGCAATTTTAAACGTAAAATTTAAATATTATCCGGCTATGCTGAAAAGAAGAAGGGCTATAGGCATGATGTACAATAAGGCGCTGAAAAATTTGCCCTGCGTCCTGCCGATTCAACAGCCAAAGCAGATTTACCAGGAATATATTGTCAAGATAAAAGAAATGTGGAAATTCAAAAAGTATATTAATGAGAAAGGGGTGGAGCTTTTAATCAGAGATACGGTTCCGAACCATAAGCTAAGGGGATTGGGAATGGAACATTTCAATCTGCCGATTACCGAAAGAATAGCTAAGGAGTCCGTGCGGCTGCCGATTTACCCCGAATTGACGAATAAAGAGGTGGAGTACGTCATTGCTTGCGTAAGAAACTTTTATTTGAAGCAAAATGCCGGTTAATTTTCAAAAGATTTTAATTAAAAATCGGAAAATAATCCGAAAGGTATTTTTTTTGGCAGCCGACGCTGTCTCAATTTGCTTTGCCGTTTTTTTGGCTTTTTTGGTAAGGTTTGAAGGTCAAATCCCGGAGCGGTATTTCTTTAATATCTACGGGATAATCGTTTTGTTTCTAATTTTTTTCCTGCCAGCCTTCTTTCTCTTCCGCCTATATTCTTTTTCTTGGGCGTATGTTTCGGCCCAAGAGCTGGTTTCGCTGACTAAAGCGGTCTTTCTGGCCTTCCCCCTGCTGCTTTTTTTCTTTTTTGTTTTGAGGAGCCAAGAGCTGTTTTCCGGCTTTCCCCGCTCCACTCTTTTAATGAGTTTTATTTTTATTTTTATTTTTTCGGGGGCGATCCGTTTTGCCAAAAGAATTTATTTCCAGATTTTCAAGGGCGAAAGCGGCCAGAAAGAAAGAATTTTGATAGTGGGGGCAGGCGCAGCCGGCGAACAGATTTTGAGAAGCATTTTAAATTCCAGAGAAAGCAATTATCTGCCCGTTGGGTTTTTAGACGATAATCCGTCAAAGCAGGAAATTTTAATCCACGGGATAAAGGTTCTTGGAAAGATCAAGGATATTCCGATGATTGTTGAGAAAAAAGAGATCGAGGGAATTATTATCGCTCTTCCTTCCGCCGGCTCAAAAACAATAAAGCAGGCGATAGAGCTGGCCAGGCAGGCAAAGCTGAAAAAAATAAGGATTGTGCCCTCTTTGGGTGAAATTATCAGCGGCCAAGTTTCTTTAGCTAACGTCAGGGGAGTGGAAATGGAGGATCTGCTGGGGCGGGAGCCGGTTTCTCTGGATAAAAACGAGATTTCTGGATTTCTGGACCAAAAAAAAGTTTTGGTTACGGGAGCCGCCGGTTCTATTGGTTCTGAGCTTTGCCGGCAGATTTCTAAGTTTAATCCGGCTCGGCTTTTGATTCTTGACCAGGACGAAACAGGCATTTTTAACATTGACGAAGAATTAAAAGATAAGTTTCCCAATCTTGAAATTACAGCCTTCGTCGCCGACATATACGATGATAAAAAAATTTCTAAAATTTTTCGAGAATTCAGGCCGGAGATTGTTTTTCACGCAGCCGCTTACAAACACGTGCCTTTAATGGAGGCTAATATTGACGAGGCGGTGAAAAACAATGTCTTCGGAACAAAAAATATCGCCAGAGCGGCTTTAGAAAACAAAGCGGAAAAATTTGTTTTTATTTCCACTGACAAAGCGGTCAAACCCATATCGGTTATGGGAGCTACCAAGAGAATCGGAGAAATGATCTGCCAGTCCTTGAACCAAAAAGGAGAAACAAGATTTATTTCCGTACGTTTCGGAAATGTTTTAGACAGTCGCGGAAGCGTTATACCGATTTTCCGGGAGCAGATCAGAAAAGGGGGTCCGGTGGAAATTACGGACCCCGGAATGAAAAGATATTTTATGCTTACATCGGAAGCCTGTCTTTTGGTGCTTCAGTCGGGCGCCATGGGCCAGGGCGGGGAAGTTTTTATTCTGGATATGGGAAAACCAGTTGAGATTTTGAGTTTGGCTAAAGAAATGATCCGTCTTTCAGGCTTTGAATCGGACAAAGATATCCCGATTGTCTTTACCGGAATCAGACCCGGAGAAAAATTAGTGGAAAAAATACTTACAGCTAAAGAAAACACTTTAGCCACTAAAAATCAAAAGATTTTTGTTTCTAGACTTTCTCCGTTAAACGAGGCAGTATTAAACGAAGGATTAAAAAAGCTGTCTGACGGCATTGAGGATCAGGACGTAGAGAAGATCGCCGCCGTCTTGAGCAGTTTTATTTCAACCTATCATCATGGGTAAAATGTCTCGTGAAAAAAAAGAAAGAAGACTGCAGACTGGTGTTAATTCGGCAGCCGCCCAGATTCGCAAAAGCCCCTTGGAGAATATTTCTCTCTGGGCTTTGCAGATCTTAGTTTACGCTAGCCTATTTACGCCTTTGATCATTGACAGCAGTTTTTTCTTCCCTTATGTTTCTCCCAAAACCATTTTTTTTCGGGTTATCGTTGATATCATTTTAATATTCTATATTATATTGATTGTGGCTAACCGCCGCTACTTGCCCAAATTTAATTTTTTTACTATCTCCCTAGCTTCTTTCATCGCGGTCGCTTTCGTAACTTCCCTGACTGGAATAAATTTTTCAAAAAGCTTTTGGAGCGTTTTTGAAAGAATGGGCGGCCTTTTAACTTTTTGCCATCTTTTTGTCTTTTTCCTCGTTTTGACCAGCGTTTTCCGCGAAAGGAAATACTGGGAAAGGTTTTTTACCGCTTCTATTTTTGTGGGCATTATTCTTACCTTTTATGTTTTTAATTCAGAAGAAGGCACGGCCCGCGGCGGGGGCACTATTGGCAATACCTCCTTTCTTTCAGCTTACCTGATTTTTGATATATTTTTTGCGATTATATTGTTTTTCAGCAAGTCGGGCTTTTGGCGAGTTTTTTACGGCTTGGCTTTGGTACCTTTGATATGGCTCTTGCTTTTTCCGCCAAAAGAGCCGACCCAAGGCGCTATCGGCGCTTTTTACGGAGGACTAGCCTTGTTAGCTTTCGGTTTTGGCTTGTATTATGTTTATTCTTCAGGCCGCCGGCTGCTTAAAAAAATAACGCCGATTCTTTTGGCTATTTTGGTTTTAGCTGTAGTCGGAATTTCCCAGACAAGCTTTGTCAAAAACAAAATTAACGGCATCGCGCAATCCAGCAGCTGGCAGTCCCGGGCGGTTGTCTGGAAAATGGGATACCTTGCCTGGCAGGATAGGCCTTGGCTTGGCTGGGGCCAGGAAAATTTTAACGTTCCTTTTACCAGGCATTTTAATCCCTCTCTGCCCTTGACAGTTGATATTTGGTATGACCGCGTGCACAATATTGTTTTTGATAATTTAGTGACGTCCGGCGTTATCGGACTTTTAAGCTATTTAACGATTTTTGGCGCGGCGATTTTCGGGCTGATAAAAACCTTGCCCAAAATTACCGATAAAAAAAATGTTTTTTTGCCCTTGGGAATGATTTCTCTTTTGGCTGTATACTTTGTTCAGGACCTATGGGTTTTTGATATGATCTCAAGCTATATGATGTTTTTTCTTTCTATGGCTTTTATTAATTTTTTACTCTCTGGCCGTCAGCCGGAGCCGGTTTTAGATTCCGCGGAAAAACCGAGGGGGATTAGCCCGCTCTTGGCTGGATTTTTGATCATTGGCAGTCTTTTTGCTCTTTATTTCGGCAATATCCAGCCGGCCCGCGCTTCCAAATACATTATTGAAGGCGTTTCGCAGAAGCTGGAAACGGGTATGGCGTTTTTCCAAAAAGCGCTTGACGCCTCGCCTATGGCCATTATTGAAGCTCCCGAGCAGTTCTCCCGAGTACTCGGCAATCTGGTTTTTAACGAGAAAGTTGACAGGGTTGTTTTGGGTCAGGGATTTGAACTGGCGATCGGAGACCTTAAAAAAGCCATCGTTAAAAATCCGGAAGACTTCCGTTTTTATCTGCTCTTAGGAAAGCTTTACAGCGATTTTTATTTCGTTGATAAAGATCCCAAGCATCTTGAAGATTCAGAGAGCGTTTTAACGAAAGCCATTGAGCTGTCGCCTAAAAATCAGCAGGGGTATTGGAGCTTGTCGCAAACCAGAATTTCCCAGGGCAGAGAGCAAGACGCCATTGATTTGATGCAAAAAGCCGTAGACTTGGAGCCGAGATTCGGCCTGTCCCATTGGTATTTGGCAATGACTTACAAGATTGTCGGCGGCGGTCGGGAAATGGCGCTGGAAGAAGTGGCAAAAGCCGAAGCGAACGGATACGATTGGCGAGCGAATGTAGATAATATTAAAAAAGTAATTGAGTTGTACCAGGACTCAGACGACGATCAAAAATTAGCCGAACTTTACTCTTTGGCAGTTGAAAAATCTCCGGAAAACGCCCAATTCTGGATGGGTCTGTCTGTTTCCCAGGCTAATCTCGGAAAATTTGATCAGGCGAGAGCGTCGGCCCAAAAAGCCCTTTCCCTCAAGCCTGATTTTGCGGCCCAGATAGAGGAATTTTTAGACAGCCTGCCGAAATAATTCACTCTTGACAAAATAATTAAATATCGTAGAATTGAGCCAACTCGCCATAG